>JANQTT010000001.1 GCA_030731565.1 Rickettsiaceae bacterium
CACTTATTTCGTCCAACCTATTTGGATTAATTACCGCAACGGCCTCGGGGAGTTTATCCATGCTAATATGATGATCAATAACAATTACATCCATTTTAAGCCTAGACGCATGTTCAAGAGCGTCAAAAGCAACGCTTCCACAATCGACTGTAATTATAAGAGAGGTTCCCTTCTCTTTTATTTTTTCCATTGCTTCTATAGATGGTCCATATCCTTCTACGATTCGGTCAGGAACATAAATTTCTGAATCAACCTGGATTTGCCTCAAAACATTCTTAATCAGAGCAGAAGAAGTTGCTCCGTCCACGTCATAATCAGCAAAAATGCAAATTTTTTCTTTTAAGGAAATCGCTTTAATTAACCTATCTACCGCTAAATCCATATCTTTTAAATGAAATGGATCAGGCAGTAATGACTTAAGTTTAGGATCTAAGTATTTACTAGCATGGTCAAGCGAGCTTACTCTATCAGATAATATTCTAGCTAAAAAATCACTTATTCCAAAAGCGCGCGATAATTCAGACACAAAAGATTCATCACAAGGCATAGCAAACCAATATTTGCCTAAAACTGACTTGTGCATTTCTTCCTCGTTTTAATTTCCTAATATCTAATTCAATGTAATTTACTACATACCATTCTCAGATTAAATAGACAATACATGACAAACTTAGACGAGCGATAATCACGGGTAGCAATATTTAACTTGAGAAATGGCTTTTACATCATTGGAGGAATATCCACGCTCTTCTTACGCAAAAGCAAGGCTCCCGCATGTTCAAAAATCGGTAAAACTCTATTGACTTCAGCAGCGAATTCACTATCTGATACTTTTTTACCTATCTCTTTACTAATAAATTCCTGTATATCTTTTAAGCTTCTCTTATTACCAATCATCCCTCTAAAGAAATTTTCAGTATATTTAGAAATCGGCAGCCCAACTTTTGTATCTCCAAGCAAATCAGATTTCCAAGAAAAGCTCATTTTGGTACCAATTAGATTCGGGTTATTTTTAATATATTCTGAAACGTGTTCTGGAACGTCCTTAATAGTATAAAAATATGGTATATTATCCAGATCCGTGAATTTAGCTGAGGTTTTTTTCTTTTTAGAAATATAAAAACTATGCTTAATTATCGCGCCAGACATCAACTCACATATTGCTTGTTGCTCTGATTTATCTAATTTTTTCAATCTTTTTAGCAACTCAGGATCTTGGATATAGTTCTCAATATTTAAAACATATCTACTGTGAGCAGAGTTAAACTCGATAAAATTCATTCCTGCTTTTTCTACGAATTCATATATCTCAGGAACAGTATACGCACGATCTTGTTTATGCAGGAACATATCATACATACCCGCATCTCCATGATGTATATGGTCAGCTAGTAGCTCTTTTCCACGATTATACCAGTTTGTCGCAGGCAGTGCTTTCATTATTTTCCAACCGTTCTCTACCTCTTCTGCACGTGCAGTAATTCCCTTGTTTACTTTTTTCATTAAATCTTGGATTTGGTACACTCCAGTTCTTCCTATTTGCGCATAAACCATAACGTTTATACCGCCTCTATCGGATAGGACATCTACCAAAGCTTTCAAGCCATTGTCTGGAGATTCAAGGTGATGCAGAACTCGCGAGCATTGTATATAGTCAAATTTTCCAAGGTTTAAATCTGATAAATTTAAAATACTGTCATTTATCCATTTAATATTTTTTAAGCCTCTGTTTTTA
>JANQTT010000002.1 GCA_030731565.1 Rickettsiaceae bacterium
TTGAAATGGCAGCCGAGAAAGTTGTGTAAAGCAGAAATGCCAGTTTTATAACTTGGGGTTTAGGGAGTGTTCATTATAGATAGATAAGATCTAAAGCTTCATATAATCATTCTGAACTTCCCCTTTATGGTCATCCTGAACTCGTTTCAGGATCTTTTAATCGCAATATAACGCGTCTTCTGAGATCCTGAAACAAGTTCAGGATGACCGGTTTCCATTGTTACTGGCCTTTCTATCGATAAATTTCTTAAGCTTAAAGATGAGCTTTAAACTTTTGGTAAGCCTAAGATAGGTTAACGTACAAAGGGAATTTATAGAGTAGGGAATATCAAAATATTTTTCTATAAAATATGCAAGCCTCGAGACAATCGATATATCTTAGCTACTGAATTGCTCTTTGATAACTCTATCTTCGAACGTATGGTGTTTGTCATGCAATATGCGGATTACTTTTTTATCAGTTGATACCACTTTGACAGATTTAACATTTTTAAACTCATAAAAATCTGCTACAGCATTTACTGGTCTTTTTTCTGGTTCTAATATTTCAAATTCTATATGCACATCAACCGGGAGCAGGGCGCCATTCCACCTTCTAGGACGAAATGGACAGATTGGTGTCACGCATAAAACTTTGGACTTTAGTGGGACTATAGGGCCACCTGCCGATAAATTATATGCACTACTTCCCGCAGGAGTAGAAACCAAAGCACCATCTGCTGAAAGTATTATCCTTTCTATGTTATCAACTTTAATTTTAAATTTTGTTGCTTGGTTGCTTTGTCGAAATATTGAGACCTCATTAATAGCAAGCGCAGTGGACAATTTACCGTCGACATTTACTGCTTGCATTTCTAGAGGGTATAGATTCGTTGCTTGTGAATTTTCTAAATTTTTTAGGAAATTTTCTTCATGGAAACTATTCATCAAGAAACCAATACTGCCAGCATTAATTCCATAAAAAGGAATATCAAGATCCATATATTGATGTAGAGAGTGCAGCATACTCCCATCACCTCCAATTACAATGATTACATCGGCTTCTTCAGGGGGGCATTTTGTTATAAAAGAATCTAGCTTTTCTGCTATTTTTTTTATTTCTTGAGAGTGGTTATGGACTACTGCTATTCGGTCGATTCTAATCTTTTTTTGTTCCAACATATAAATATTAGTTGATTTATTAATAATACAATTAGCCCAGATATTACCACATCGCTAGCAAAATGTCCTCCCATTATAATACGAGATAATCCTACTAGTATTCCAAAAGTAATTCCAAGCAGATAAATTCTGGTAAAATATAGAGCGCCTGCAGTGTAAGCAATAGCAGTAAAATAAAACCCCATAGCTGCATGACCAGAAGAAAATGAACAGTTTTTTTTACATTGGTCAGTTATAATAAATGCTTTTGTGAATTTTTTATTACCATTAAACTCTTTTATTTGTTCTGGTCTCGCTCTACCAAAATTATCTTTTAATACTGTGTTTACAATAAAGCCTGGACCTATAATTGCAGAAAAAAACAAAAAGAAAGCTGCGGAATTTAAAATTAATTTAAATTTTTTATGCTTAATATACAAATAAACCATATATAACAAACAGGCTATGGCAAATATCTTAGTAATTAAAGGTATACTTTTATATAATAGCTGAACTATAATATTTTTTTTATATAAAAATCCTAATTCATGGTTATAGAAATAATTAGCAATTTGAATATCTACTTCTGGGAAAA
>JANQTT010000003.1:0-4204 GCA_030731565.1 Rickettsiaceae bacterium
AGTTTGAATACGGCGTAAGCTACGAAGCCGAACTAACCAAACACTCCTCCACCCACACCGGGGCTCTTAAGATTAAGGTTTTGTTTTAGGTGCTATAATTTTATTGGTATTCTGTTATTTTTCTTTTGCTGTTACTGCAATATTTTTATACTAAAATTATTTTTATTAACTATTAGTTAATGCTTTTAATGATATTTTTTAGATATGAGGTAGATATTTTTCTGCTTCATTAACCTAAAGAAAAGGGAGGCTATGATGTATAGAAATTTAAGAAAAGCGTTTAAGGATTTCTTGGAAGCGTAATCAAAAGAGCAGGGTAGTCATAAAGGTTATTATAATTCTAAGAAATTGGATTCGCACGAGCAAGACGTTGTAAATATTATAAAACTAATGCCGTTAGCAGAGTTTGATGATGGAATTGAAAAATCTGCGTTTTTTTTAGAACCAAAACTTTTATCTGGCTTTTTAGGGGTCGAATTAGGTGGAATAATTTCAGATATAAGCAATGGTTTTGATTTCGGATTTGAAACTAGTTGATATATACTTATTTAACATAATATTTGGCTAAAATATAGAAATCACTCTAATTCAAAAAAAGAGTGATTTTTTTATAGTAGCCCAAACGCTTTTGAGATTTTCGAACAAGTTTTATTAGCCACAAGTTTAGCTTTTGCTGCGCCTTCATCTAAAACATTTTTTATATATGAAGTATCGCTGATAATTTTTTGATATTCGTTATTAATTGGAGATAATTTTTCGATTATTATCTCTGCAAGGTCAAGCTTAAATTTTGCAAAACCTATTCCTTCGTATTGTTTAACAATTTCTTCTTTTTTACGCTTTGTAATGCTAGAATAAATGTTAATTAAATTGGAAACTTCGGGTCTCTCGGATTGATCATATGAAATTTCAGCAATATTATCTGTCTTTGCTTTTTTTATTTTTTTCATGATTGTATCTGCAGAGTCAGTAAGGTTGATTCTTGATGCGTCACTTTCATCAGATTTGCTCATTTTTTTTGTTCCATCTCGAAGGCTCATTACCCTAGTTGCTGGCCCTTGGATAAGGGGTTCTGGTATTTTTAGTATTTCTTGATTAAATCTTCGGTTTACGGCCCCTGCAATATCACGCGCTAGCTCGAGGTGTTGCTTTTGATCAGCGCCAACGGGTACAATATCTGTATTATAAAGTAGTATATCTGCAGCCATAAGGATAGGGTAGGTAAATAGCCCTGTATTTGCGTTATCCTGCTTTTCTCCGGCCTTATCTTTAAATTGAGTCATGCGTTTTAACCATCCTATTGGAGTGATGCAGTTTAACATCCAAGCAAGTTCAGTATGTTCTTTAACATCGGATTGCATAAAGATTATAGATTTTTTAGGGTCAATTCCTGACGCTAGATATAGTGCAGCTGAACTTAAGGACGCTCTGCGTAATTCTTCTGGATCTTGCGGGGTTGTGATTGCATGCAGGTTTGCTAAGAAAAAGTAACAACTATAATCATTCTGCATTTCAAGCCAATTTTGAATTGAACCTAAATAATTTCCAAGATGTAAATTACCGGTTGTTTGAATTCCAGAAAGAGTTGTTTTTTTCATTATTTCCTCAAGTGTAACAAGACTTTGGTTATATAATTATTAGTAACTTGTAATAATAGTTTTACGAAACCCAAAAATACTATATAGTGCAATTTTTATTAATTACATTAAACATAAAATATGCTTTGGCGTTTAAGGACACTTGCCTTTTATACAATAATTAGCTTTTTTATGGTATCTTTTTTTATACTGCTTTGTATACCAATGCAATTATTAAAAGCTCCATATGCATTTAGATATAAAGTTTCAGAAGTTTTTTCATATATTTTTGTGTACTTAATATGGTTTATCTGCGGGATAAAGTTTAAAGTGGAAGGGCAAGAAATTTTACCAAAAGATGGTAAACCATATTTGGCTCTTGCAAACCATCAGTCTTTTTGGGAAAATTTTTTCATGCAGCTTATTATTCCAAAACACTCTTGGGTAATTAAAGAAGAGATTGAAGCTATACCAATTCTTGGATGGGGAATAAAAACAGTCCAGACAATTGTAGTAGATAGAAATAATAACTCATCAGTGACTCAAATCTTAAAAGAAGGAGCAAAAAAAATTGAAGCTGGGCTTTCGTTAGTAATGTTTCCAGAAGCAACAAGAGTAAAAGTTGATAAAAATGTAAAATTTAAAGTCAGCGCCGCTAAACTTGCAATTAATGCAAATGTTCCGATAGTATTAATAGCTCATAATGCCGGGCTTGTTTGGCCAAAAGGTTTTTGGTTTAAACGTTCGGGTACAATTAGGGTGAAAATTATTGAATATATTGCTGTAGAAAAGGTTATTTCCCAAGATGCAAGGGAACTAACGGATTATATTCAAGAAGCTATAAATCGAGAAAAAAATAAGCTTGTGGAGCTAGGTGTATAGTAAATTATAAAAGTAAGTACTGTATTTGCTGGACAAAATGTAGGTATAGCCATCCACTTTAAACTCAGATAGAATCGTTGCTTATAGCTCAACTATTGTATATAGGCTTGAACTCCTTGCTCCTAGCACTAAATTCAAATTTAATAACATAATATCTTAGCTGAAGAGTCTTTATTTAGCCTAGAAACAATAAGGCCTGTTTTCTTTGTAGCATTGTTAAATAAATATAGATATAGAAACCGTTATCCTGAACTTGTTTGGCTTTGTTGAATGGCTCGGATTATAGTAAAATTTTCCACTTTATAGTCATGCTGAATTTTAGGATTGTATCCGAGCCATGCAACAAAGACGCTTGATCCGGGATGACCGCGTTTAGCTCGGGGTAATCGCGATTTAACAATGCCATTTTATAGTTTTTGCTCTATGTTTACAAGGAACATGCACGGCAGAAACACCAGTAAATAACTGGGGTAGAAAGGATGTGAAGAGGTTTGTTGCTAAAAGCGGAGATTTAGCGCAAAATACTAAAAGGACTATTTACAACTTTAGATAGTGGCTTTGAGCATTTTATTCAAGAAAAAAAGCAGGGCGTATATGGATATGCGAAGCTCAGGATTAATTTTTAGATAACCTTTAATAGAATAGGAACAGGGCGTGGGTACCAATTTAAATAATGATAATTCATTGGGTTAGAGCAAAATATAGAGAATTTAATGTCAAAAAGAAAATTAAAAGTCAAAAAATCGGATTTGAACCATATGCTAAGGTTCTTTGGTTTTAGCAAAACACCGATTCGATCGATTGTTGCTGTGCTATTTCTGGGCATTAGTTTTGGAGTCGCCTATGAAGAGATGGTGGGTGTTGGAACGTGGCATAGCTTTCATACAGAAACTGACAAGCTTAATGTTTGCTTTACTCCACCTTCTGGATGTGGGAGTTTGATTGCTCAAGAAATTACCAAAGCAAATAATAGCATTTATGTGCAAGCATATGGTCTTACTTCAAATGCAATTATTCATCAGTTAAAGGCAGCTAAAGATAGGGGAGTCAAGATATTTGTCTTACTAGATGGAGGTAATTTAAGTGATAATGACTCCGTTTATAAGGAACTAAAGGATGCTGGGTTGCACGTCGGAATAGATAAGATGCCTGGGATTGCTCATAACAAAGTAATGGTTATAGATAAACATAAAGTGATTACCGGTTCTTTTAACTTCACTAGAGCCGCTGATACTCGTAACGCTGAGAACGTCCTTCTAATTGATGATCTAAACATTGCATCTCAGTACCTTGCGAACTGGGAAAGCAGATATAAAGCGAACATAAAATAGAAAATAGAAGAGATCGATATACTAAATAATTTCATAGGCAACGGGGCCAGGTATTTTTGCATAAGGTAAGAGTGTTTAAGCAAGTATCATAGTGAACCACTTAGGATAAAGAATTCTTTTAAGGCATCAAACAATTGAGTAAAAGTAGAAATATTGCCTTTGATTCATTATTTCATATTGGTCCAGAATTTCTCTATTGGGTTTAGATCTGGTGAATAATGAAGATCCTCTCCATTATCCTTTAAAACTTTAGTAGTCAAATAAAGCTCACCGTACACAAAGAAGAAGTTAGTCTTGATTTTGTAGGCCTTAAAGTAAAAGCCAAAAGGTAGGCTTACCTGCTGGAAGCCTTGAAAGAAGTGGTCGGGGCAGAGAGATTCGAACTCCCGACCCTCTGGTCCCAAACCAGATGCG
>JANQTT010000003.1:4214-8471 GCA_030731565.1 Rickettsiaceae bacterium
AATTAGATCAAGATAAATTATGATGGTTAAGTTTATAAACGAATCTTCTTAGTAAATCAATAAAAATATTACTATACGCAAGCTATGGATAAGAAATTCCAGGAGATTTTATATTAAAGTGCTGAATTCTTAAATATAGCAAAATAATTTATATCTATATCATCACTCAACTCCCAAATTCTATTTGGTAGTGATAGTTTAAGTCCTTTGAGTTCAGATAGGTTAAGAGGAGTGCTTTTTAGCATTGAAACAAGTTCAGACGGTTTAATAAATTTAGAATATTTATGAGTATTTTTTGGTACCCAGTCAAGAATATATTCGGCTATAATTATTGCTTGTGTGAATGACTTAAAAGTGCGATTAATAGTAGAAAATATCAAGATACCATCATGCTTTAATAATTTGCTAATATTTTGAACGAATTCTTTAGGATTTGCTACGTGCTCTATAACCTCTAAGCATAATATGACATCGTATTTTTCATTATTTTTCAGGATGTAATTTTCAACAGTATTATTTATATACTTAATGTCTAGGTTACGTTCTCTTGCGTAAGCCATTGCGGCCTTTGTATTATGTTCATTAGCATCAATACCAGTGACATCGGCGCCAAATTCATACATTGGTTTACAAACTAAACCACCGCCACTGCCTATATCAAGTAGCTTTATGTTTTTTAGTGGTTTTATAGATGTGTTTGGCAGTTCAAAATGCTTTAAGATTATTGATTTTATATAATCAATTCGTACAGGGTTTATTTCATGAAGCGTTCTAAACTCGCCATTTAAATCCCACCATTCTTGATTTGTTTTGCTGAATTTCTTTAGCTCTTCCTCATCAATTGAAGATATATTATCCATAACCAAATATAAAAAATTTAATCGAAACTACTTAATCAAAGTAACTTATTAAATATAGCTAGTCTAGTCTAAAAATTACACTTGATAAGTTTGAAGTTATGATGATAATATTGACCCGTATATTTTCCTAATATTAGCTATAGTAAATTAACCCATGGCAATAATTGTCCAAAAATTTGGTGGAACGTCTGTCGCGGATATTGAGCGAATAAAAAACGTGGCTGCAATTATAAAATCAGAATATGTAGCTGGCAATCAGGTTATTGTTGTTGTTTCTGCTATGGCTGGGGTTACTAATTCTTTAATTTCAAAATGCAGCCAGATTTCACAACTTGACAATATAGAGGCTCTACGAGAATATGATGCAGCAATAGCTAGTGGGGAAATAGTAACATCTGCTTTGCTTGCCCTGGAGCTACAAAGATTAAAGCTTAGCGCGAGGTCTATGCAAGGGTGGCAAGTGCCTATTAAAACGGATAACGTTCATGGCAACGCACAAGCATTAGACATTCCGCCTGATATTCTTAAAAATATAATAGCTTCTGGTGTTATTCCTGTAATTACGGGTTTCCAAGGGATTACGCATGATGGAAATATCACAACGCTAGGTAAAGGAGGTTCGGATACTAGCGCTGCTATAATTGCTGCGTCATTAGGAGCGGAAAGGTGTGATATATACACAGACGTTGATGGTATATATTCAGCTGACCCAAGAGTAGTTCATGATGCGCATAAAATTGATCAAATAAATATTGATGAACTATGTATTCTTTGCTCTTCAGGTGCAAAAGTATTGCATCCAAGGGCTGCACTTGCGGCAAAGAGATATGGATTTAAATTAAGAATATTATCTTCATTCAATACAAATGAAGGAACAATCGTTCAAGCGAAAAGGGCGCTTATGGAAAAAAGAAAAGTTACAGCTATTACTTCGAATAAAAACCTGCTTAATATTGATATCAATTATAAAGGAGGTTCTATCGCTAATTTGTATAAGGAGTTTGCAAATAGCGCGATCCAAATTGAGCAAGTGCATAATATAGATACTTTTAATAGTTATATTATTTCAAATTTGTCGGATAAAGCAAAATGTACTCCTGTTTTGGAGGGGCTAAAAAACAATTCGGAAATTGTAAATTACTACCTCAATACAAACATTTCTACAGTAACAATTGTGGGTTATGGTATAAAAAATGATAGTAGTCTAACCTGGCAAGTAATTGATATTTTAAACCAAAATAATATTACAATAATATCTTCTCATGCGGATGATATTAAAATGTCAATTTTAATCAATGACCAGGATAATGAGAAAGTAATTAAGCTATTACATAAGAATTTTGTCGATTTGCTATAGCTTTTTACTTGTAAACACGAGCTTTAGGTTAATAGTAAAGGAAAAATATGAAAAAAAGAAAAAAAGCAAAATTTCATAACATATTTTTCAACGCTTTGCTCAAAATGCGCCCCGGGCATTTTATCCATAATCCTATGCTTTTTATCATATTTATTTTTGCCTGCGCTGCTACTCTATTACTTATTAGAGAAATACAGTTCGCAACTGTTAATGTTGCATTGTATTTTCAAATGACTTTTTGGATATGGATGACTCTGTATTTTTCAACTTTTGCTGATAGCTATGCTGAGTCAAAAATGCATTATATTGACGAAGATTATAATAATCAGGATAAATCAGTAACTTATATAAAGAAAATACCAAGTCTAAAAAGTATGGATGATATAAGGGAAGTAGAATATAACGAGGTGAAATCTGGTAATTTAATTCTTCTTAAAAGTGGGGATATAGTTCCTTTTGATGGAAAGATTATTCACGGACGATGCTACGTTAACGAAACGGATATTACTGGTGAGCTGGAAAGTAAGTTTAAAGACTGTAATAATGGTGATATTTTAACGGCTGGTAGTATAATACAAGGTAGTGACTCGGTAATTTTAAAAGTAAGTTTTGCAAAGAATATATCATTTTTTGCAAAAGCGGCGAAGCAAATAAAAGGTATCAACAGAGAATCCTTGCCTTCCGAGGTAGCGCTGCAGAGGCTTATACTTGGTCTGTCAATATTATTCATGTCTGTAATTTTTACTGTTTGGGTAATTGCTAAATATTCCGGATTCGACATTCCCGCTATATATTTGATTGACCTTGCAGTAATACTATTACCAACCACTATATCTGGATTGCAGCATGCTATAATCATTTTCGGTAAAGCTAAGCTCTTGAAGTACGGTATAATAGTTCATGATTTAGTATCCTTGGATAATGTAGTTGATGTAAATGTCATTATCTTAGATAAAACCGGCACTTTAACGATCGGACAAAGACAGATGACAAATTTTACACTGTTGACTGAGCTATCTGAGGATGAAGGTTTAGAATATTTATTTTTATCCTCAATAGAAGATAAAACAATTGAAGGCAAGTCGGTAAAAGAATATGCACTAAAAAAACTTGCAGTAAAGCCTGAAGTAGCTGAAGAAAAATATAAATATTTACCGTTTTCTGCTTCAAAGCCAATTAGTGGATGCGACTATAAAGGCATGCAAATTCGAAAAGGTAGTGTTAGAGAAGTTTGTAAGCATATTGGCAAAAAAGAAAAGAACCTTCCTGCTTCGGTTAAAGAGCTAATAGTATCTATAGCAAAATCGCATGGTACAGCTCTTTTGCTTACTGTAAATAAAAAAATTATTGGCGTAATACATCTCAGGGATCGTTTTAGGAAAGGAGTTCAAAAACAGGTAGATCGCCTCTGTAGGCAAGGTATAAAAGTCATTATGGTTACAGGTGATAATGAACAAACAGCTTCTTATGTTGCACAAAAATTAGGCATTGATTCGTTTTATTTTGATGCTACCCCAGATAAAAAGCTAGAGCTAGTTCAAAGCTTGCAGGAAGAAGGGTATATTGTGGCTATGTGCGGTGATGGAATTAATGATTCATTAGCTTTAGCTCAGTCTGATATTGGCTTCACGTTTGAAAGCGTGAAAGATCTGCATCCAATTATGGCTGGTAATATTATCTCAAAAACTCATAATTTATCAGCTTTACTTGAGCTAAAAGATACTTGTAAAAAAATGACAGTGAAACGCGGAGCTCTAACCGTGTTTTCTTTAGCTTCTGATATAACAAAATATTTTGTGATTGTGCCAGCGTTGTTTATTACTGCTTTTCCTCCATTAGCTATTTTAAATTTTATGAACTTTCATTCTTTGGAAAGCGTAGTTTTATCATCCGTAATGTTTAATTCTTTGGTAATTTTCGTTTTGATTCCTATTCTTTTTAAAGGCTTTAATAAGGCAAAAAGTAAATATTCTCTTTGGTTAGAAATCGCGCTTTATGGCATTGGGGGATTAGTTTCTCCATTTATTTGTATTTTTAAGA
>JANQTT010000004.1:0-8176 GCA_030731565.1 Rickettsiaceae bacterium
ATATCAACTCCTTGAGAAATTAAAGAAAGTTTTTCAGATAATTTTTTAGACAAATCATTGTCACAATCTTTTCCTGAAATAATGGTTTCGTATTTAGCTTTAGTTTCCTCTAATCCTTTTTGATAAAACTCTGCTTTAATCGCTTCAATATCTATTCCTAATTCTTGTTCTTGAGTATTTTCCTCAAGTGATATATTACGAGGCTCTAAAGAATCGTCAATACTTTTTTTTGTCAATTCAGATGATTTTTCGCTATCCTGGTCTTCCTCATCTATAATTTTATTAAGGTGCTCAGACACAGCTTCATTTATTAATTCATTAACTTCCTGATTTTTTGCATGCACTAAAGAGTTTACAACAGCTGATTTTGGTAGCTCTTCTAATTCGAATTTTTCGTATTTTTTTTTCATTCAAATTACCTACTAGTTACTTATATCATTTTCCAGCTTAAATAATACGAGGCGGGGCAACGTAATAATATTTAAGTTGAGGCTTATTAATTATGTTACAAATTCGTCATCTTCACTATTAAGCACCACATCAATCTCGCCGCTCTCAATAAGTTGTTTTGCAACAGCAACCACATCCGCTCTTGCAGAATCAACATCTTTTACTCTAACAGAACCTAACGCCATCAAATCTTCTTCTATAATTTTAGCAGCACGTTGCGACATGCTTGAAAACAGAGCTTTTTTTAGTTCTTCTGGAGCTCCTTTTAAAGCAAGTGTAAGCCTAGATTTTTCAACATCACGCAATAAACGCTGTATGCCTTTAGAATCAATTTTAATAAGGTCATCAAACGTGAACATCATGTCCTTAATCTTAGTTGCTGCTTCTGGTAGATTTGATTCAAGCATAGACATAAATTTGCTTTCACTATTACGATCTAAGTTATTGAAAATTTCTGCCAACATTTCGAAACTATCGTATTTTTGAGTTTTACCAACGCTACTGATAAATTCTGCTCTTAATATTTTTTCCACACGTTCTAAGACTTCTTTTTTAACGCTTCCTATGTTTAAGATCCTTGAAATTATTTCAAATGCAAAGCTATCAGGCAAATTGCTCAATACTTTCGCTGCATGATCAGGCGATATTTTCGACAGGACTAAAGCAGCCGTCTGTGGGTGTTCATTTCTAAAATATAGTGCTAATAGCTCTTCATTAACATTAGCAAGTTTTTCCCAAGTGTTTCTTCCTTGTGGTCCTCTAATTTCATCCATCAGGGCTGAAACTCGTTCTTTATCAAGGACTTTTTCAAGCAATCTTTCTGTACTCTGTAAATTACCAAGAAACATAGAGCTACCGGCAAAAGAACTTGATAAATGGTCCATGACTGAATCTATCACTTCGGCGCTAACCGAGCCTAAATGAGACATAGCATGAGATATTTCTGTTATTTCATCTTCAGACATCAGTGAAAAAACTTTAGTTGCATTTTCATCGCTAAGAGATAACAAGACAATTGCTACTTTTTGGGTTCCAGTTAATTTTCCAATATCTTTATTTGTAATTGACATTAACCATCCTCATTTAACCATTTTCTTAGAATATTTACTAAATCCTGTGGACTAGAGTTAGCAATTTCGTTTATTTTAGTTACCGGATTTATTCTAGGAATTGCCGGTTCCTGATCCACGCCTTCCAAAGATGAAACGGCAAGCGCTTTGGCACCTGGGCCAGAAGATTCTGCAGCGCCTTGAGCCCCTTTAGAACCAGCTTCAAACCCTTCTAGACCATCCTCAGCACCCTCTTCTACTTTTCTGACTTCGAATGCTTTAAGGGCAATTGGCCTTATAACTGTAATAAGTACTAATAATACTACAATCGCAAAAATCAAAGTTTGGAACAATCCAGGAAGTTCTTCTTTAATCCAATCGGAATCATCGTCGCCGAATGGATCTAGTTCAGAGGAGAATCTCATATTTATGACTTCGATTCTATCGCTTCTATCTTCATCAAACCCAACAGCAACTTTTACTAAATTTGAAATTTTATCTAAATCCTCTTGGCTTCTTGGAAGGTATTCGGACTGGCTAGTTGCTTGGTCAATTTTGTAATTACCATCAACTAAGATACCAATTGACATCTTATTAACTACTCCACTTTCGGAAATATGGTTCTTTATAGTTTTTGAAATTTCATAATTTGTTGTTTGGTCACTTTTTTCAATAATAGAAAACCTGCTGGCGCTATTATCGCCGCTTCCACCACCAGGAATATTATTAGCAACTGATGCGTCGGTTCCACCAGCATTACCGACCGGACTTTGTTCGGTTTCATCTGTAGTTTGCACGGATCTAACTACGGCACCATCAGGATCATAAAGTTCTGAATTCGTAACAATTCTGTCAAAATTCATGTCAAGAGCTACTTGGGCTTTAACCTTTCCTGGACCTATTGTACTCTCAAGTAGATCTACTATTACTTTTTTTAAACGAGACTCTTCTGCAATGCGAATTTCCTCATTTTTGCCACTAGAATAATCTAAAGATTCTTCAGAAGAACCAATTTTCAGCGCTTTGCCCATTGTATCAACAATTGTTACGCTTTTCATTTCTAAACCAGGAACAGAAGTAACAATTAAATGGCTAATTGCATCAATTTCAGATTTTCCAAGCCTTTTACTCCCTTTAAATTTTAGAACCACTGAGGCCCTGGGATCCATTCTTTCCTTAGAAAAAATTTCTCTTTGTGGTATGACTAAATGCACGCGCGCTTTTGACACTTGGTCAAATGCAGAAATTGTTCTACTTAGCTCTCCTTCAAGAGCGCGGATTAATTTAATATTTTGTGAAAAATTAGTTGCGCCGATACTGTCTTCTTTATCAAAAATTTCATACCCAACAACTGATCCACTATTTGGCAGCCCAACTTGCGCTAAAGCTAGTCTAGCATTAGTAACTTCTTCTTTATGCACCTTAATAGTGCTACCATCAAACATTGTTTTATATGGTATTTTACGATTATCTAGTTCTTCAACAATTTTAGCACTATCTTGCACATCAAGATCGGTATACAAAACAGAGAATTCATTGTTGCTTATGTTAGTCATGAACACGACAAACATCACAAGAAAAGCAAATAAAGTAATTGCAGCAGCAGCTATCCTTATAGGACTCATCTCTTTAAAAAACTGAACTATAACCTGCATCTTTTAACGAATTTCCTGAATTAAAAAATTTGATACAATTAATACTTACTTTATCCAAAATGTCAATGGGTTTGGATGAGGTTTCTCTTCTAGTAAGTACTGCAAAGCCACTATGCTCCTGACGACAAACCAAACGAATATCAGCATATATAAAATTGGTCCGATAAATAAAAAAGTTGTAATCATTGCAAGAAAAGCCCCGATTACTCCAAAACAAAAAGACCTAAACGCAAAAATATAATGCGATTGGTATAGCTTATTGTTATTAGTTTTATTAGCAAAAGCAAAAACGGCTCCAACTATAGGCAAAATTGGTACGATTATTCCGCATAAATATAAAATATAGATAAGGATCAAGTTTTTTTTACCAGGATCCAAATATTGTTTTATTTCATCACTCATATATTACTTTTCCTTTAGATTTTTTATAACCGAACCTAGTATACTACCATGTTTTATATATTCTATTTCATTGTCAGTATATACCTGCAAAGTAACGTCTATAGTTTCATTATTACCACCACTCTTTTCGATAAATAATTTCATTGGTTGGTAAGGTTTTATTTCATCGTTAATGCCTATAATGCTAATTTTTTCACTACCTTCTAGCAATAAATCATTAATTGTAATTCCTGTATTAAATGCTATTGGGAACACCCCCATACCTACTAAATTAGACCTGTGTATTCTTTCAAAGCTTTCGGCAATAACGGCTTTCACTCCAAGCACATTTGTACCTTTTGCTGCCCAATCACGCGACGAACCAGTTCCGTATTCTTTTCCTGCTAAAATAACCAGAGGAATTTTTGAAGCTTTATAAAACATTGCAGCGTCATAAATACTCATTTGCTTGCCAGTTTCCTGGTTAATCGTTACACCGCCTTCAACCCCATTGCACATCAAATTCTTAATACGCACATTTGCAAAGGTACCACGCATCATAACTTCATGATTTCCTCTTCTTGAACCATATGAATTGAATCCCGAAGGAGAAACTCCTTTATCTATCAAAAATTGTGCGGCAGGACTAGACTTGCTAATGACACCTGCGGGCGAGATATGGTCAGTAGTAATTGAATCACCAAAAAAAGCAAGCATCCTTGCATCCTTAATATCAGTAAGCGATTGGTTATCTTTATCAATATTTTCAAAGTAAGGTGGATTATTTATATATGTACTAGACGAATCCCACGCGTAAGTGCCTGTTTCCTCTGCTGCAATCGCTTGCCAAGTATCATCTCCCTTAAATACGTCTTTATATTTTTCTGCAAACATTTCCGGCTTAACACTACGGCTAACGTGCCCCTGCACCTCTTCTATCGTTGGCCATATATCTTTTAGATAGATATAATTTCCATTTTTTGCTTTTGCAATTGGGTCTTTATCAAGGTCAATATTTACTGTTCCAGCAATTGCATATGCTACAACAAGTGGAGGCGAAGCTAGGTAATTCGCTTTAACATATGGATGCACCCTTCCTTCAAAATTTCTATTACCAGAAAGCACAGATGCAACTATGAGCTCATTATCTCTAACCACCTTAGTGACTTTAGGATCAAGTGGCCCTGAGTTACCAATGCATGTGGTGCAACCATAGCCAACTAAGTTAAAACCCAATTTATCAAGATGTTTACTTAAACCGCTGTTATTCAAGTATTCTGTTACCACTTGGGACCCAGGAGCTAAAGAAGTCTTTACCCAAGGTTTGACATTTAATCCAAGCATGTCTGCCTTCTGTGCTACTAAACCTGCCGCAATCATAACTGATGGATTAGAAGTATTCGTACAACTAGTAATAGCTGCAATAACTAAATCACCGTGACCTATTGAATTATTACTACCGGGAATTCGATATTTTGTAGACAAATCAGTTCCTTGACTAGAAAAACCTTCCATTGAAGCAGCGAAGTTTTGCTGCATATCAGATAAATTCACTCTATCCTGAGGCCTCTTAGGGCCAGCAAGAGACGGAGAAATGGTTGATATATCAAGCTCGAGTATATCCGTATACTCCGGTTCATTCTCATCACGCCACATTCCCTGAAGCTTAGCATACTCCTCTACAACCTTTACATTATGCTCTTTCCGGCCTGTTAATCTTAAATATTTTAAAGTTTCATAATCAATTGCAAAGAATCCACATGTTGCCCCATACTCTGGAGCCATATTTGATATAGTTGCTCGATCAGCTAAAGTCAGTTTTTCAACGCCTGAGCCAAAAAATTCAACGAACTTACAAACAACACCTCTTTTCCTAAGCATTTGTGTTATTGTTAGGACTAAATCAGTTGCGGTAATTGAGTTTTTAAGCTCTCCAGTAAGTCTTACCCCTATTACTTCAGGTAAAATCATTGGCAAAGGTTGTCCAAGCATTGCGGCTTCTGCTTCAATACCACCAACTCCCCAACCCAACACTGATAAGGCATTGATCATAGTTGTGTGGCTATCTGTGCCAACTAGTGTATCAGGATAAACTTTTGCTTCCGCTTTGTCTTCTATATATATACATTGAGCAAGGGATTCTAAATTAACCTGGTGACAAATTCCAGTTCCTGGAGGAACAACTCTAAAATTACTAAAATTTTTCTGCCCCCATTTTAAAAACTGATAACGCTCTTTATTGCGCTCTACTTCTTTTTTAACATTTTCAGCAAAAGATGTTTTTTTTCCAAAGGAATCCACCTGAACGGAATGGTCAATTACTAAATCCACGGGTATCAATGGGTTAATTTTATGCGGGTTATCTCCCAAAGCTTGCATGGCGTCTCGCATTGAAGCTAAATCCACTATAGCAGGTACGCCCGTAAAATCCTGCATCAAAACGCGAGCAGGCATGTAATTAATTTCTTTAGTTGATTTTTTTTCTTTTAACCACTCTTTAAAAGCCATGAGCGATTCTTTAGCACCATTATTTCTAACGACGTTTTCAAATAACACCCTTAAGGAATAAGGAAGCTTTTCAAGTTTAAAATCACAATCCATAGCCGCTTGTTTTATGTCGAAAATGGTATAACTCATTCCCCCAAAATCTTGTTTTTTTGCGTATTCCGATTCAAGATTTTTAGACATACAAAACTCCTAAATTAAATAATTATAACCAGCGCGCTAAAGTATAGGCTTGGCATTTTCCTCTACTAATGGTAATAAAACTATATGCTAAGGACAAGTTATTTTACTGTTTAAACATATAATTCATAAAATATTATTTAAAAATGCTGTCGCTACAATCATTATCCTTTAGAACTCAAGACCAAAAAGTTTTTGAAAATATATCTATTACCCTTTTTCCGTCGTCTATTGTATATCTTAAAGGAAAAAATGGCTCTGGAAAAACTTCGCTACTGCGTATACTAGCTGGAATACAAAAATCCACTAAAGGAATTATAACTTATGGAAAAGAATCAATTCCAATAGATAAATTTGATAAACCATATTGTACATATATTGGCCACAAAACTGGCTTAAAACAAGAGCTATCTGTTATTGACAACCTCAAATACTGGGCTCAAATATATAATTCTGAAGAATTAGTAGATGCAGCTATAATATATTTTCAGCTTCAAGAGCATATATATAAAAAATGTTATGAACTATCTGCAGGCAATCAAAAAAAAGTTGCTCTTGCTAAACTTATCACGTGCCAATCAAATTTTTGGCTTTTAGATGAGGTGGATACAAATCTAGATAAAGAAAATAAAAAGCTACTAATGAATTTAATTGTTTCGCAAGCAGATAGCGGTGGGATTGTTTTTATCTCCAGTCATAACAAGCCAGAAATTAAAACCGCCCTAACAATCAATATGTCAGATTACTCATAAAAAAAGCAATGAAAACCATCATCAAACACGAACTTAAAATTCAAAATAAAATAAATAATTTAATAAAATACGCGGCTATTTTTCTGATATTCTGTACTTTCAGCGTTACCTTAATCAGCCCTCAAGAAAATGTTCAAACATTTGGGATAATATTTTCAGTAATATGCATACCACTTGCATTTATAGGCCTTACTCATGGTTTTATAAAAACCGATATTGAGGATGGAAGCTTAGAAAATTCTCTTGCCTCTATCCCATCATATAAAATTATTTTTGCCAAATATGCTGCACTATGTATATGCACCTTAGCTAGCTTTACAATGATGATTCCAGTAATTTTTATTTTATATAATGTTAGGATAGAAAATATCATTACTATAGTATTTTCAGGAATAATGTTAGTCACGCTGAGCGCTGCACTTGCTCTTCTTACCTCAGCAGTCCAAGGGTATTTTAGGACCAATACAAATTTTCTTTCAATACTAATAATGCCACTAATCATACCAGATATCATTATATCAGGCTTATTCATCCAAGCCCCAGAAAATTTATATCTTGCGACCATTATGATCGGTATTAATCTGGTTATTATACCTCCATCTTTGTATCTATCTAGTTATCTATTAGAAAATATTTACAACATATAACTTCTAAATTTTATATACGGACGTCAAAGTGTTTGCTTGCGGCATTGAGCTAGGTTTAGAATGATACGTATATTATATACAGTAGAGCGACAAATATATGTTACAAATGTTCCTGGGCAAGCTAAAGCTTTTGCTTAAAAACCCTATGGTTATATTTATCTACGGAATTATGGCCAAATGGTATATTATGATAATGGTAGCCGCTGTGGTTGTAACATTTTGGGTATTTTCAGGGTTAAAAGAATCTGGTTTTTTTGAAGCAGCCGAAAAAGTAGTATCAAGAGCTCTAAGTGATTCTAAATCAGTTGCTAAGTACTGCGTTCCAAAAATAATGAGCCTCAGTGATTTTTGGGATTGTTTAGACTCACCACCTAAATATGAGCCAACAAAGGAAGAGAAAGCTTTTGAAGAAGGCTTGACAGATCTGCTAAATATTAGTAATTATGATCAATCACAAGACCCTTATGCAGAAAAAGCTGCTACTAAATAATAATTTAGTAAAAGGAACATGATTAGTTTTAATAAAACGATAATTAAAAACCGGGAATAAAGAGCAC
>JANQTT010000004.1:8186-8463 GCA_030731565.1 Rickettsiaceae bacterium
CAATTTCAGATGATCCAGATAAAACTACACGTCGGGATTTCATAACCCTAACTGCAAGTGGAATGACAGCTATTGGCGCGGCTTGTGCAGCTTGGCCTCTAGTTGACTCACTTAATCCATCTGCAGACGTGCTTGCGCTATCATCTATAGAGGTAGATATTGGGCACGTTGAGCCGGGTCAAACTATGACTGTAAAATGGCGAGGAAAACCCGTATTTATAACACATAGAAATGAAGAACAAATAAAAGAAGCTGAGGGCACGCCTTTAAAAGATTT
>JANQTT010000005.1 GCA_030731565.1 Rickettsiaceae bacterium
AAAATACATGAGAGCTTATCTTATCTTTATTAGTAGATATTCCAGATATCTTTTGTTTGGTATTGGATGAGATATTACTATATGCTGCGCCTATAGTTAGGTCTTCATCTATCTTAGTATCACCGCCAATAACGAAGCCGTGAATATTACTCTTACTTCTGCTAGTGTTTCTATTACCCTCACTACCAATATTTGCCTTATCTGTTTCTTTGCCGATAAAGCCTTTTATCCATGCACCATAATTAAGATCGTCATCACCAGCAGCTACTCCCTTTGCAAAACTATTTGTACTATTTAGGCTATTTAAACGATCATTAGTTAAGCTAGCTACATTAATGATATTTCTGATTAATTGTCTATTCTGGCTTTTAAACTCGGCAACAGCACCTTCAGCTCTTGGCTTTAGTTCATTTACATCAAATACCCCCTCTCCTTCATACACTAAATAGAAATGAGAATTACGTATAGCTCCAGCATCATTAATATTTGCTAAGACGCTACGAAGCTGGTCGTCAGTTAGATTGCTAACATCAAGCTCCGCTATCTTAATTAGATTCTCAGCTGTATACGCACCACAGCTGCTACCATCTCTTTGCTGATGTACCTGTAGATCTACTATTTGAATAGTTGGGTCAATTTGCTGTAATATATTAGCAAGTAGTGCGCTATTAGCTCTACCACCTATTGGACTTCCTATAGAATCATTATAAATAACTTTAATCGTACCCGCATTAGTGCGTTTAATAGCAAGAGCCGTCCAGTGAGCATTAGCAAAATTAATTGGAACTAGTGCAGCTCCCTTAGCCTTTGCTTCATTCACTGAATCACGTATAATATCTTCAACTAGGCCCCGACTTTCAAAAGGTAGAGCAGGAGCTACATATACATTATTCTCATCTAATCTATTCTTAAGTATTGCTCTGATATCCTCATCCTGATACCAATAACCAGAATCCACTAAATTAGTAGGATTGACTGATGCTAGTGCTGCGTTACTATATGTAAAGGTTGATATAGTAGCAGTTGTACTAAGTAGTAATAGTAATTTGCTTGCTGTAAAAGTTCTTTTATTTGTTTTGTTATTGTTACTCATTTTATCTTATTCTCCTTTTTTAGTTCGATTATTTTTTATTTTTTAACTCGGTTATTGAATATCCTCCAAGCCTATTAATACATATAATTTGTTTAACACTTGCTTTATAGTTTTGTTGTCTATTGCGGTAATTTTTATAGCCTGTCTTTGACTCCAGTCTAATGACCTAACTTGATCACATAATGCCACACCCTTTATTTCTTTTGCCTTTATTACAACTTCAAAAGGATAGTTTTTAACTTTGCTGGTAATAGGAATAAATATCGCTAAGTTAGTTTTTTCATTATATCGTCTGGGTGAGATAACAAGAGCTGGCCTTGTTTTTGTAATTTCATTGCCAGTTCGTGGTTCAAAGTTTAACCACACAATGTCACCTCTTTGAGGAATATAACTTACCATATCTCATTACCTTTAGGCCGCCCCTCTTCCCAAGTTTCATTATGTATGTTAGATGGAGTTATTTTATCTAGTAGTGTATCTAGTTCTGATTGGTGCATTTTAATAATAATTTCCTTGTCTCTAACTGAAACATCAACCTCAGTACCAGAATCGATATGTAATAACTTCGCTATTTTCTTTGGTAGTCTAATGCCT
>JANQTT010000006.1 GCA_030731565.1 Rickettsiaceae bacterium
GTGTTAGTACTGATGAAAGTATTGCTACATACATAGCATAAATTTGCTTACGACTTGATTTGCTATGGCTAATAAAAAACGTAATATATAGCGCGCTAAATAGCGGTAAAAAAATACTAATTGATAAGATTGGCAAATCTAACATTTATAATAACTCCTACGCCCCAAATAAATATTTTGCAACAAATACTGTGATGCATAAAACGATTGCAAAGACGATATAAAACGCATAATTAAATATATAACCTGTTTGGATTTGGCACATACACCAGCTAAAACTACGCGTTGCCATGCTAAAACCATTTGGTCCGAAGCGATCAATTATTTTTATATCAAACTTGCGTGACCAATCGCTTAAATATTTAGTGCTTTTAACAAAAATACAATCGAATATTTCATCAAAAAAGAATCTGTTTTTAAGCACGTAATAAGTATATTGCATTTGCTGTGCAATTTTTTCTGACATATTGCTGCTATATACATAAATTCCAAATAGAGCGCCAGATATACCAACGATTAGTGGTAATAGCTGTATCCCTAGGCTAACATGATGATCATGCTCATTCGTATTTAAGTTAAATAAACTATTAGCAAAGAATCCATTTGGATTTGATATATTTAAAATATAATGCCCAAACATGCCGGCAAATAAAGTGCCTGCAACCAATATAAGCAACGGTATATTCATAATTTTCGGCGACTCATGCGCATGCTCAAAAGCTTCCCTGCTGAGTCTTGTTTTTCCATGAAAAGTCAGCATAATAATTTTAAGAGAGTATGCTGCTGTTAATATTGCGGCAATAATACCAAGGGTAAATGCAAGTGATCCAACACCGCCCGCTGCGTATGCAGATTCAAGTACTAAATCTTTTGAATAAAAACCTGCAAATGGGAATATCCCTATAATTGCAAGCGATCCGATCCAAAAGTTAGCATAAGTAATTGGCATTTTGTTTCTCAGAGCCCCCATTTTAAATATATCTTGCTCATGCACGGCATGTATAACGCTGCCAGCAGATAAGAAAAGCAGAGCTTTAAAGAAACCATGCGTAACAAGGTGGAACACACCAGCATGATATGCTGAAACGCCGCATGCAAAGAACATATAACCTAGCTGTGAACATGTAGAGTAAGCAATAATCTTTTTAATATCCGTTTGAGCTATAGCAACAAGGGCTGCAAATAAACATGTCGTACCACCAATAATAGTAATAAACTGTAAAACAGGGGGGCTATATTCAAACATAAACGAGCATCTTGCAACTAAAAACACGCCTGCTGTAACCATAGTTGCTGCATGAATTAGCGCTGATACTGGTGTTGGCCCTTCCATCGCGTCCGGTAGCCATACATGCATACCAATTTGCGCTGACTTTCCCATACAACCCAAAAATAGCATTAGGCAAATCACATCTAGCACTACAAAATTTGAACCTAATATTTCTAGGTCAGTTTGTGCCAAATTTTCTGCCAAAATAAAAACATGCTCAAAGTCTAAGCTTCCTGTGTATAATGCAATCATTACAATGCCGATTATGAATGCAAAATCTCCAACCCTATTAACGACAAAAGCCTTAATCGCCGCATTATTTGCTGACGCTTTTTTATAGTAATAACCAATTAATAAGTACGAACATAATCCAACGCCTTCCCAGCCAAAAAATAACTGCAGGAAATTATCTGCAGAAATTAGAGCTAACATAAAAAATGTAAATAATGATAGGTAGGATAAAAATTTTGGTAAATTCTTATCATCCGACATATAGCCAAGCGAATAAATATGCACCACTGCGGATACTGAAGTCACTAATAACATCATAATTGACGTTAGCTGATCCACATATATAGCCCAATTTATATTGAAAGAATTAGTGTTAATCCAATTAGCTAGAATAATATGTATAGTTTCTTGCCTAATGCCTGCCTCATTAAATACAAGCAAAGCGCAAATAGCTGCAGTAACTATTGCACTACTCGAAATAATACTAGCTATTTGATTGGAAAACTTTTTACAAAAAATACCATTTACTGATCCAGATATCAGGGGCAAGAATATAATCAATTTTAGCATTAATTCCATATAGATCAGCCTCGCATTTGATTAATATCTTCAATCTCAATTGATCCACGATTTCTATGGTATAAAACCAGAATCGCAAGTCCAATTGATACTTCAGCCGCTGCTATAGATAACACAATAATACTAAATACCTGACCCACTATATCTTGTAAATGCACAGAAAACGCAACAAAATTAATATTTACAGCCAAAAGCATAAGCTCAACTGACATCAAAATAGTAATGACATTTTTTCTATTCATAAATAAACCAGATACTCCTACTGCAAAAAGCAGCGAAGAAAGGACCAAATAATGCTCTAAAGAAATTTCACTAATCGTCATAATTCAAATTACCTAATCCTGATTTTCCATCTAATTTAGCTATTTCTATGCTATTCTCTTTATTGCGATATAGCTGGCTTGATACTTTTTGCCTTTTTACTCCAGGCCTTAACCTTAAAGTAAGAGCAATACTTGCGATCATAGCAACAAATAATATAATTCCAGCAGTTTGGAATGGCAGTACAAATTCTGTATAAAGTAACCTGCCAATAGCATAGGCATTTCCGATATCTGGAGAAATAGCAAACGCAGTATTACCTTGCGGAACAATTACTTTAGTACCAAGTAGCACGACTACAACTAAATCCGCGAATAAGAAAGCTGATAAAAAGAATGCAAATGTCATTTCTGAAGTGGCGGCTCCTCTGAGCTCAGTAAATTTAATATCAAGCATCATCACAACAAATAAAAATAATACAGCAACAGCACCTACATAGATAATGATAAGCATCATCGCAATAAATTCAGCTCCCATAAGAACCATAAGTCCAGCGCCATTACAAAATGCAAAAATCAGCCAAAGGACAGAATGCACAGGATTACGGCTTGAAATCACCATAATACTGCAAAGAATAATCAACGCTGCAAATCCATAGAAAAATAATGCCATATATACTACCTGTACGGATAATCATCTTTTAGTTTTCTTGCAAGCTCTTGCTCCCACATCTCACCATTCCTGAGCAATCTTTCTTTATCATATAAAAGCTCTTCATGGGTTTCTGTGGCAAATTCAAAATTCGGCCCTTCGACAATTGCATCAACTGGACATGCTTCTTGGCACATTCCGCAATAGATGCATTTAGTCATGTCTATATCATATCTTGTTGTACGCCTGCTGCCATCTTCTCTGTCCTCTGCCTCAATTAAAATTGCTTGGGCAGGGCATATTGCTTCGCACAATTTACAAGCAATACAACGTTCTTCTCCGTTTGCATACCTACGCAGAGCATGCTCACCTTTAAACCTCGGGCTAATTGGGCTTTTTTCATATGGATAATTTAGTGTAACTTTTGGCTTAAAGAAATATTTTAAAGTCAAAGCCATACCGACGGCTATTTCATATAATACCCAAGATTTTATATATTTTATCATAACTTATAACCTATCCTGGTAAATTCCCGGTTAACATTAAAAGAGAGGCAACTAGGACAACCCAAAAAAGTGTTAATGGCAAGAAAAATTTCCAACCAATCCGCATTAACTGATCATATCTATAGCGTGGTAATGTCGCCCTGATCCATAAAAATATAAATAATAAGAATACAACTTTTATAACAAACCATATAAACCCTGGAACAATTCCCAAAAATTCAATATTAAAAGGCGGTAAATATCCGCCCATAAAAAAGGTAACCGTAATTGCACTTACTAATATCATATTTGCATATTCGCCTAGAAAGAATAATGCAAAAGCCATAGATGAATATTCTACGTTATAACCTGCAACAAGCTCAGCCTCGGCTTCAGGAAGGTCAAATGGCAAACGGTTAGTTTCAGCTAAAACTGAAATAAAGAAAACAACTGCCATTGGCGCTAGAAGCAGCTGTATCCATAATGGCATTGTTCTTTGATATTCAACAATCTCTGACATGTTTAATGTACCTGTAACTAGCAGTACAGTAACAATAACAAGCCCCATCGATACTTCATAGGAGATCATTTGCGCTGAGGATCTGATAGCCCCTAAAAATGCATATTTAGAATTACTCGCCCAACCAGCCATAATAATCCCATATACACCAAGAGAGGATATTGCCAAAATATAAAGCACTCCTACGTTAATGTCCGCAAGCACCATACCTGCCCCAAACGGTATCACCGCCCAGCCTATAAGACTTAAGGTAAAAGTAATCATTGGTGCCAAAATAAATACTACTTTACTTGCAGGCGTTGGCACAATCACTTCCTTAAACATCAACTTTACAGCATCAGCAATTGGTTGCAGCAAACCAAATGGCCCAACAACATTTGGTCCTCTTCTCATTTGCATTAAGCCAATTACTCTTCTTTCTGCATAAGTCAAATATGCAACGCAAAGCAGCAACGGTAATGTTATAAGTAAAATTTTTGCTACAATATAAATTATCGGCAAACCATATTCAAAAAATAAATCTATCATGAAGATGCCTCGCCTTTTAATTGCATTTTCGCGCACCTTGCCATTGTTACCGAGGCTCTACTAATTGGATCTGTCATATAATAATTCATTTCCACTTTTTGTAGCGGCGTTTTCATTATCCTGACGGTAGATTTAAATGGTATAAAAGGAGTAGGTATAATTTCGTCAATATTAGCAAATACCGCATTCTCTTTGGCCATTAACTCTCTGACCTCTGTTAAATTATCCGCATATATTGGTACATCTAAGCTTTTTGCTAAAGAAGTAATTATATCCCAGCTTTCTCTTGCCTGACCAAGAGGCGAAATAGCTGCTCTTGCATATTGCGGACGCCCTTCCATATTTACAAAAATTCCATCCTGTTCAGTATAAGCTGCCTCAGGTAATATTACATCCGCGCGGCTAACAGAAGAATCTCCATGGTGCCCTTGATAAATTACAAAACAGTCTTCACCAATTTTACCTATATCAATATCATCTGCCGCTAAAAGGTATAAAGCCTTAACATTACCTTTTTTTGCAGCGTTTAGTATATCCGCAGTTCCCGTCCCATCCTTGCCAGAATAAAAACCCAGATCAAGGGCAGCAACCATAGAAGCGTGGTTATGCAGAATATTAAATCCATTCCAATCGGGCCTTATAACATCATATTTTTTAGCAATATCATGTAATATTGATAATATACCGTGAGAATCTGAGCGTGTTAAAACCCCATCTCCAATAATTATCATTGGATTGCTTGCTGCTTTTAACTTTTTTGCAAAATCTCCTGTGCTAGCCAAAATCTGCTCAAGAGTTGATAAATCGTCTCCTAATTCTTCTACCTGATAAGTTTGGTCATCTTTTTGGCCCAGCCTAGCAACATGCATTTGACCATCCCTTACCATTTTACCAATTCTTGCATTTAATACCGGAGCAACTTGCCTCGGATTTGCGCCAACTAATAAACATACATCAGCTTTTTCTAGCCCAGCAATGCCAGAATTGAACAAGTAGTTACTGCGGCTAGTAGTATCTATTCTATACCCAAACTGGTTTGCATCAATATTATTGCTGCCAAGTGCAGCTAGCATTTTTTTCAGTAAAAACAACGATTCTGCATTAACTGTAGTGCCAGCAATAGCAGCTATAGATTCGCCTTCTATAACACTAATATTTTCAACAATCTTAGAAATCGCTTCACCCCAGCTAGACCTAACTAATTTACCACCTTTACGTACATATGGTGTATCAATACGTTGTACTTTCAGTCCATCGTACGAGAACCGCGCCTTATCCGATAACCATTCTTCATTAATGTCTTCATTTAGCTTCGGTAAAATCCGCATTACTTCCAGGCCTCTGGAATCCACTCGAATATTTGAACCAACCGCATCCATGACGTCTATAGACTCTGTTTTTTCCAACTCCCAGCTTCTCGCTGTAAACTCATATGGCTTCGAGGTTAGCGCCCCGACTGGACATAAATCAATAACATTTCCAGACAATTCAGACGTCAAAGTTTTTTCAAGATAACTTGTAATCTCCATATGTTCGCCGCGATTAATTGCGCCCATTTCTGGAACACCTGCAACTTCGGTAGCAAAACGTATACAGCGTGTGCAATGAATGCACCTAGTCATTTCGGTTTTAACTAGAGGACCAAGGTTTTTGTCTTTTACAGAACGTTTATTTTCCGTATACCTATTCTTGCCTTTGCCATATTTGAATGCTTGATCCTGCAAGTCACACTCGCCACCTTGATCACAAATTGGGCAATCTAGAGGATGGTTAATTAGCAAAAATTCCATTACCCCTTCGCGTGACTTTTTCACCTTTGGCGTATCGGTTTTTATCACCATCCCTTCAGAAACAGGCATCGCGCAAGAGGCAATTAACTTAGGCGCCCGTTCCATTTCCACAAGACACATACGACAATTACCAGCAATTTTCAATCTTTCATGAAAGCAAAAATGTGGGATCTCAATACCAGCCGACTCGCAAGCCTGCATGACCGTCAAACCTTCTCCGACCTCAATTTCGTTTCCATTAATTGTTAGCTTTGGCATCCTTATATTTTAACCAGACTTATCTTATTTATTTTCAACAAGCATACTCAAATAAGGCCAAGAAAACCATCGTTTTTATACGAAAAATTATTTTTGCCTAAAATACTGTTGCTACCAAGCAGATCTATTACAAATTTATGTAAAAGTTAATCGGTTATAAATTTACCTAGGTAGTACCTAATGGCATTTTTCTAAATATTTATAGTCATTTATAAAAATGGATTTATGACTTCTAACATATTTATATCATAATCTTTTACATTTCTAGTAACAATTATTAGATCAAAATGTAAGGCTGTAGCGGCTATAAGACTATCTATTGCTGGCAGGGTTCTATTCGTTTGAGTTTGAAGTAAGCCCCATTTATTTGCTACATGTTGATCAATAGGCAAGATTCTATTTTCAAACCAATTGATTAAATCTTGATCTAGCCATAGCCTGGCTTTTTCCCGGTATTGGTCATTATTTATTTGACCTAAAACTTTTCGTATTTCCCCAATGGTTAAAACACTTAAATATAAATCTAGGTCCGAAACTTTGCCAGCAGTGCCCAATGTTTCTTCTATAACTTCGTCTCCTAAATTATTTCCTAGTTAGAGTTTTTTTTATATGTCTTTTTGTATTAAAAAATATATTAGAAATCCTGGAATTATTTTTAAAACATAAAGTAACATCTATTGATCTTAATAAGAAAATAAACCAATTAGATACTGTCTTAACTAAGATAATTGAGGATGGTCCAGTTAAAAACCTCGAAGTAATTTTGAAACACGCATTACCAATTGATTTAAAAAATGATAAAAAACTATTAGAACTTCTCGTATCAGAAAAAGGGCAATATGCTATGTATATTCCCTTATTATTAAAACACTCGGATCCATTAACTCAAGAGGAGTTGGAGAACCATGGATTGGCAGACTTTATGTCGCATGAAGAGAGTTTACTTGATATAGATAATATTCTGATTGATGAATTTACAACTACTGATTCTTCCCACGAAATAGAATTTACTGGGAATATAGAAAATATATAATTGGCAACTAATTAGCACTGGCAAATCTATCCTAAAATTGGGGTAAGTTATAAAAAGTGACACTAGGAAATACTGTAAAAAAGTAAAAAGAGGGAAAAATCAGTGAGTCAGCGGCGGGCCGTTTAGGCCGGAGCCGGACTCCATTATTCCTGCAACTAGTTCGCTGGTTGCGCCGCCGATGGCGCCGGAGAGGGCGGTTGATCCGAGGCTTAAGCTGTAGAGGGAGCCGGCGCCTGTGTGTAGGGCGGTTTTGCCGATGGAGCCGGATTTTAAGGAGTTGTCTTGGGCGATGTCGCCGATTTTGGATTGAGCTAGAGCTAGGCCTATGGAAAGGGCCTCGTCTTTCCAAGCCTGGCCAGGCTTATCGCCGGTTGCGCCAGCTAAACCTGTGCGCACTGAGCCGCTGATTAAGCCTTGCTGGGCGAGAATTTTGGTGCGGCTTGCCATATCCATGCCAAGTGCAATGTCCTTTAAGCCCAGCCCATGTCCGATTCCGGCTGTCAGACCGGCAGTAGCCATATTTAGGCCCAGCCCTTTTAGCGATTCCTTGCTAGTTAAGTCTCCAGCCACTTTGCTCAAGTCAAACTGGTTATTAATTAAAGACACCGACCCCTTCGACGCTAAGCCCACCAGCGCAGACTGACCCATGGCGGTGCCGATTGTTGACATCATGCTGGCATTAGTGACTACGGCTGTAGCTCCTGCGGT
>JANQTT010000007.1:0-1622 GCA_030731565.1 Rickettsiaceae bacterium
ATATAGAATTTGCAGAAAGAAGCCGAACTGTTTTGTTAGCTAGAGTGGTAAAATCAACAGGATTATATGTTTCGCGAGCCACAACGTATTTTTTTATAAAATATTGCGCTAAAGCTTCGTTGCCATTTAAAACTTGTGAATTGATTGGATTAACGACTTTTGCCATTCCAGTTGTGTCGTCAATTTGAATAACAAATGGATCGAAGCGTTTTGTATTGATAACGTATGCTATAACGCCGATCGATATTATGGAAAGGCATAGAAGTACAATAAGTAATATGAACAGCAAATTCCTCTGCACAGTAATGTTATCAAACCTTTCCTCGTACCAATTCCTTATTTCCTTTGTTGATTTTGTTTGAGTATTTTCAGTAGTTCCAGATGGATTGTTTGCACTATCTGAGTTTTTGAATTTATTTATTAATTCGTTGATTTTTAGCATATTTACTACTTAAAAAATGTTTGCGTATCCTTGAACGCAAGTTCACGTTGCTTAAATTTAATTACACAGACCTCATTATGTAGTAGCATTTAAGATTAAATAAGCAAAAACATCTAGTTAAGCACGATTGTGAATAATTTTTTTATTTGCAGTTGTTTTTGGATTCTATTTTTAAAATTTTTTACTTTCGACACGAATTAAGGATAAGAAATTTATCGCATTAAATAGAAAATAATACTAGCAGCATTAGATGCATTTAAACTTTCTACATCTTTAGATATAGGTATTTGCACTAAAAAATCACAACATTTAGCCGTTAATCTGCGCATTCCTTTTCCTTCAGAGCCAATTATAAATGCAATTTTACTAATTTCTTTTAGGGTATCAGGGTTTGTGTTTCCTGATGCATCAAGTCCAGCGATCCAAAATCCAGCTTTTTTTAATTTTTCAATAGTATTTTTGAGGTTTGTTACTTTAATAATTTTCACTAGTTCAAGGCATCCACATGCAGTTTTTGCAATTGTGGCATTTTCTTCAGGTGAGTTGTCGTTTAGAAGGATAATAGTTTTTATACCAAATGCTGCCGCGCTTCGGATTATCGCTCCTATATTTTGAGGGTCTGAGATTTGATCTAATATAGCGATTTTTTCTTGCGTGGAACTTAAGTCTATAGACTCTAGGCCGTTTTTAAAGATAGTATCGACTAGTGCTATTACTCCTTGATGCGTTTGGTCTTTCCCAACTATTTTCGTGATAAAATCATTTTGAACCGTTGTTATTGGAATGTGCGATATTTCTTTTCTTAGTTCCTCTTCGTGCTTAGCAAGACAATAAATATGGTTTATTTTTCTTGATTTATTATTGGCCGCTGCAAGTACAGCGTGAGTCCCGTACATATAGTATTGCCCTTTGTTTTTAGGAGATGTTTTTTTATTGGTTTTCATGGTTTATATAGATTTTTGATCAAAAATGTGCTTGACATAAATTACTATTTATTATAAAAACTTACAACTAAACATTTAGATATGTCACCCTTTTAGACATAAAATAACTTGTACTTAACGTTTGTTACGAATTAGTTCTTGCGTTTATTGTCTAGGTGGTCTATTTTGCTGTGAGTTCTACAGGAGGGGTGGCCGAGCGGTCAAAGGCAGCAGACTGTAAATCTGCCCGCGTATGC
>JANQTT010000007.1:1632-8296 GCA_030731565.1 Rickettsiaceae bacterium
CTCAATGGTAGAGTCCCAGCCTTCCAAGCTGGTTGTGTGGGTTCGATCCCCATCACCCGCTCCATTGCTTTAGGGCTATGGTAATGAGTGATGGTGATAGTAATTACGTTGTTAAATTTATATATTAGTTATTTCAGGAGTTGAAATTATGGCAAAAGAAAAATTTGAAAGGAACAAGCCGCACTGTAATATTGGTACTATTGGTCACGTTGACCATGGTAAAACTTCTCTTACAGCTGCAATAACAAAAGTTTTAGCTGAAAAAGGTCAAGCAAAGGCTACTAAATACGATGAAATTGATGGTGCTCCGGAGGAGAGAGAAAGAGGTATTACTATCTCTACAGCTCACGTTGAGTATGAAACGGATAAAAGGCACTATGCGCACGTTGACTGCCCAGGACACGCTGACTATGTAAAAAATATGATTACAGGCGCTGCGCAGATGGATGGAGCTATACTTGTGGTATCAGCTGCTGATGGTCCTATGCCGCAAACTAGAGAGCACATTCTTCTTGCTCGTCAGGTAGGTGTTCCAGCTATTGTTGTTTTCTTGAATAAAGTAGATCAAGTTGATGACGAAGAGCTTTTAGATTTAGTTGAAATGGAAGTTAGAGAGCTTCTTTCTGCATATGAATTCCCAGGCGATGAAATCCCAGTTGTTAGAGGTTCTGCGCTTCAGGTTCTTGAAGGCGTTGATAACAAGTGTATTAATGAGTTAATGGATGCTGTTGATTCATATATTCCTCAGCCACAGCGTGATACAGATAAGCCTTTCCTAATGCCGATTGAAGACGTATTCTCTATTTCTGGTCGTGGTACTGTTGTAACAGGTAGAATTGAAAAGGGTATAGTTAATGTCGGTGATGAAATAGAAATCGTTGGTATTAAAGCTACTGAGAAAACTACATGTACTGGTGTAGAAATGTTCAGAAAGCTTCTAGATTCTGGTCAAGCGGGTGATAACGTTGGTGTTCTTCTTCGTGGTACAAAAAGAGAAGATGTGGTTAGAGGTCAGGTTTTAGCTAAGCCAGGCTCAATTACTCCTCACACTGAGTTTGAAGCAGAAATTTATGTATTAACAAAAGAAGAAGGTGGTCGTCATACTCCATTCTTTAAGAACTATCGTCCACAGTTCTATTTCAGAACAACAGACGTTACTGGTGAAGTTGAATTACCTGCTGGTAAAGAAATGATAATGCCAGGAGATAATACAAAAATTATTGTTAAAATGATTTCTCCGGTTGCTATGGATGAAGGTCTGCGTTTTGCTATCCGTGAAGGTGGCAGAACTGTCGGTGCAGGTGTTGTATCGAAAATTATTAAGTAATTTTGTATATTGAGCTCAAGAATTCTTGTTCTTGAGCTCAGTTGCGTAAATTAAGTTAACATCAATTTAGTTGGTGTTGTGACTAGGCTGTTTTAAATAAAGGTTGATAATGAATAATCAAAAGATAAAAATCAAGCTAAAATCGTTCGACCATCGTTCACTCGAACATGCTACAGGCGAGATTGTGAGCGCAGTTAAGCGTACTGGTGCTGATGTTAGTGGTCCAATTCCTCTGCCAAGGCATATAGAGAGGTTTACGGTTATTAGAGGTCCACACGTAGATAAAAAGTCTAGAGAACAGTTTGAAATTAGAACTCAAAAAAGGCTAGTGATTATTAATTATCCTACCCCTCAAACTGTAGAAGCTTTAAGGAAAGTGGATTTACCAGCCGGTGTTGATGTTGAAATTAAATTGGTAGGTGCTTAAAGATGAGAACAGGTTTGATCGCAAAAAAATTGGGCATGAGCTCAATGTTTACAGAGCAAGGTAATAGAGTTACTCTCACATTCTTGCAATTAGAAGATCTTCAAGTGGTTGGAAAAAAAACCATAGAAAGAGATGGCTATAATGCTGTTGTTCTTGGTTCAACGATAAAAAAAGCTTCAAAAGTTTCGAAACCAATGAAAAAAGTTTTTGCTAACGCAAAAGTAGAGCCAAGACGGATTCTAAAAGAGTTTAGAGTATCTGAAGCTAATATGCTAGAGATTGGTTCTGAGCTTAAGGCTACTCATTTTGTGCCTGGTCAGTATATAGACGTTTCTGGTAAGTCAATAGGTAAAGGATTTGCCGGTGTTATGAAGAGACATAATTTTCGTGGATTAGAAGCGACTCATGGTGTTTCAATTTCTCACCGTTCGCATGGTTCAACTGGTCAGTGTCAAGATCCTGGTAAAGTTTTTAAGGGTAAGAAAATGGCTGGACATTTAGGCGACGAAAATGTTACTGTTCAAAACTTGCGGATTGTTGAAGTTAATGCCGAAAAAGGAATAGTAGTAGTTAGTGGCAACGTTCCTGGATCGAAAGGAAAATACGTCCTTATTAAGGATGCGGTTAAAAAAGCGGTAAATGCTTAAAATATAAGGATTTGAGAGAATTTAGGTAAGAAATATGAAAGCTGAATTATTAAGCCTAGAAAAAAAAGTCGTTGGTGAAGTTGCGCTGGATGATTCTATTTTTGGACTAGAGGCAAGAGTGGATATCATTAAAAGAGTGATAGACTGGCAAAGAGCAAAAGCTAGAAGTGGTACGCATAGCGTAAAAACTGTTGGTGAAGTTTCTGGGACAACAAAAAAGCCGTTTAAGCAAAAGGGCACAGGTAATGCAAGACAAGGTAACGCAAGAGGCGTGCAGCGTCGTGGCGGTGGTATTGCTCATGGACCACAGGTTAGATCTCATGATATAAAATTACAGAAAAAAGTGAGAAAGCTAGGTTTAAAACATGCTCTTTCTATCAAAAACTCAGAAGGTGCTTTACATGTAATTGATTCAGTTAGTATGAAGCAACCAAAAACTTCAGATTTAATCAAGTCTCTATCTAATTTTGGTACTGGTAAGTTTTTTGTTATTGACGGCAACGTGGTAGATGCAAATTTAAAGTTATCAGCAGCATCTGCGATAAATGCGAATGTAGTTCCAGTTGTCGGTGCAAACGTTTATGACATTATTAGTAGTGACCATGTTTTAATATCTAAAAATGCATTGATGCTTTTAGAGGAGAGGTTAAAGTAATGATAGCTAAAAATAAATATGATTTAATTAAAACTCCAATTATTACTGAAAAATCTACTATCCTCGGTGAATTTGGTAAATATGTTTTTGAAGTTTCTTCTAGAGCTAATAAAGCTTCGGTAAAGAAGGCGATTGAAGAAATTTTTGGTGTAAAGGTTGTGAGTGTGAATATTTCAAACCAAAAAGGTAAAGTAAAAAAGTTCAGAGGTTTTTTAGGTCGCAGAGCTGATGCTAAAAAAGCTGTTGTCACTTTGGAGAAAGATCAAACGATTGATTTAGCTGGAGGTGTTAAATAATGGCCTTAAAGAAATATAATCCAACTACTCCTTCGCAAAGAGGGCTAGTACGTGTAGACAAAAGCGAAGTATGGAAAGGTAAACCTTATAAGCCTCTTACTAAAGGACTAACTAAGACAGGCGGTAGAAACAACTTAGGCAGAATGACTTCTCGTCATAGAGGCGGTGGACATAAAAGGTTATATAGAGTAATCGATTTTAAAAGAAATAAATTAGATTGCCCGGCTACTATTGAGCGTATTGAATATGATCCAAATAGATCAGCCCATATTGCGCTAATTAAGTATGATGATGGTGTATACTCATATATCCTTGCTCCAGCAAAAATGAAAGCTGGTGATAAAATAGAGGCTGGACCAAATGCTGATATTAAGACAGGTAATTGTTTGCCACTTAAAAATATCCCAGTTGGTACAGTTGTTCATAATGTTGAGATGAAACCAGGAAAAGGTGGACAGCTTGCAAGATCTGCTGGAGCATCAGTAAATCTAGTTGGTAAAGATTCTGGTTATGCACAAATTAAACTGACTTCAGGAGAAGTTAGGTTAGTTTCTCTGGAATGCATGGCTACAATTGGAACTTTGTCTAATGCTGATAGAAAAAACACTATAATTGGTAAAGCTGGTAGAAGTAGATGGCTTGGAAAGCGCCCTCATGTTAGAGGTGTTGCAATGAATCCCGTAGATCACCCGCATGGTGGTGGTGAAGGTAAAACCTCAGGTGGTCGTCATCCAGTTACTCCTTGGGGTAAGCCAACTAAAGGTAAAAAGACTCGTAGGAATAAACTTACAAGTAAATTTATTATAAGAAGAAGAACTAAATAGTAGGAAAAATTATGTCACGCTCGGTATGGAAAGGCCCATTTGTAGATGGCCACTTGCTAAAGAAAGTGCAAAATGTTATGGAAACTGGCAAAAAAGAGGTAATCAAGACTTGGTCAAGAAGGTCAACAATACTTCCAATGTTTGTTGGGTATACTTTCGCAGTACATAATGGTAATAAATTTATTCCAGTTGCGGTTTCGGAAGAAATGGTGGGTCGTAAATTAGGTGAATTTGCTCCAACCCGTACCTATTATGGTCATGGCGCAGATAAAAAAGCGAAAAGAAAATAAGGTATAGGTAAAATGAGTAATTTATTAGCAAAAGCATCAATTATACGCCTTAGAACAAGTGCGCAAAAGCTAAACTTAGTCGCAGCGACAATTAGGAATATGAAGGTGTCAGAAGCATTGGTGCAATTAACTTTTTCACCTAAGCGCATAGCTGTGGATGTTAAAAAATGTTTACAATCAGCTATTGCGAATGCTGAAAATAATATGGGGCTTGATATTGATAATTTAGTTGTAACTTCAGCTACTGTGGGAAACTCTATTACAATGAAAAGAATAAGAGCAAGAGCAAGAGGTAGAAGCGCTAGGATTAGTAAGCCGTTTAGTAATTTGTATATAACAGTATCCGAAAGAGAGGAAAAGTAATATGGGACAAAAAGTAAACCCACATGGTTTCAGAGTAGGGCCAACTCTATTTAAAGGTTGGGAATCTGTCTTATATGCCGAAAAAGACTACGCTAAGAAGCTATTGCAGGATCTTAATATTAGATCCATGATCATGAAAAAATATAAACTTGCTCAGGTGAGTCGTGTTGTAATTCAGAGACCAAGTAATAGTATCGTTGTGAATATACATGCTAAAAAGCCTGGGATGATTATTGGTAAAAGCGGTTCTGATATTGAAAAGCTTAAAAAAGAAGTACAAAAAATCGCTTCTGCAGAAGTGTTTATCAATATCCATGAAGTTAAAAAGCCTGGTATTGATGGAAATATTATTGCGCAAACTATTGCTCAACAGTTAGAGAATCGTGTTTCTTTCAGAAAAGCCATGAAGACAGCAATTCAAAATAGCTTTAAGCAAGGTGCTAAAGGAATTAAAGTAGCATGCTCAGGGCGTTTAGGCGGAGCTGAGATAGCAAGAACCGAATGGTATAGAGAAGGTAGAGTGCCACTTCATACACTTCGTGCTGATATCGATTATGGTACAGCTGAAGCGAATACTACTTACGGTGTAATTGGTGTTAAAGTTTGGGTTTATAAAGGCGCTTTTGCCCAGAAAAACAGAAGATAATTTGTAATTTAATTTAGTGGATATAGAAAATGCTAGCTCCAAAAAAGCAAAAATTTAGAAAGGCTCATAAAGGAAGAGTCGGATCAAAATCTAAAGCTGGAACAATGCTTAGCTTTGGCTCTTTCGGCTTGAAATCAATTGATGGCCTACGCGTGACAGCAAGGCAAATTGAGGCAGCTCGCCGTGCAGCTGTTAGACAAATGAAGAGACAAGGAAGGTTTTTTATCAGGATATTCCCTGACTTACCTGTCTCTAAAAAGCCTAACGAAGTACGTATGGGTAAAGGAAAGGGGTCGCCAGAATATTTTGCTGTGAGGGTTTCACCAGGAAGAATAATGTTTGAAATTGAAGGTGTAAGTGAAGTAGTAGCAAGAGCTGCTCTTGAACTTGCAGCTGCTAAATTACCGGTAAGAACTAAAATAGTACAGAGATATGAGTAAGAAGAGTAAGTCAGAATTTACATCAGAGGCGCTAACGAGCCTTAGCGTTGAGAAATTAATTGAAAAGTCTGTTTTTTTAAAAAAAGAGCTTTTTAATTTGAGATTTCAAAAAACTTTAGGCGAACTTACTAACACAAGCAGATTTGCTAAAGTTAGAAAAGACATAGCAAGAGTAAACACTGAACTAAATAAAAGAAGAGCTGGAGTGTAATTCAAATGCCTAAAAGAATTTTACAAGGTACTGTAACAAGTGCGAAAAATGATAAAACTGTTTCGGTAAAGGTTGAAAGAACGTTCAGACATCCTTTGTATAAAAAGACAGTCAGAAAGTCTGCAAAGTATGCAGCACACGATGCTAAAGGCGAGTGTAAAGTGGGTGATAAGGTAAGAATTCAGGAATGTAGACCTATGTCCAAGACAAAATCTTGGATGGTTATTGAAGATTAAGTCATTGACTTTTTCTTTAATTTCTATATGTTATCCTTTGTTTAATATTGTATATATTTGGAAGATTTAAATTATGATTCAGATGCAGACCGTCCTTAAGGTAGCAGATAATTCAGGTGCTAAAAAAGTGATGTGTGTAAAAGTGCTTGGTGGCTCTGGTCGCATGATTTCAGGTTGTGGTGACGTGATAGTGGTTTCAATAAAAACTGCTATACCTGGTGGCAAAGTTAAGAAGGGTGAAGTCCATAGAGCTCTTATTGTTCGCACCAAAAAAGGCGTTAAAAGACCTGATGGAAGTACAA
>JANQTT010000008.1 GCA_030731565.1 Rickettsiaceae bacterium
CGATATTCTTCCATACCAGCTTTTGTCCTATGTTCGTTAATATGCGATACATGTTTTTCAACTTCTTCAGCTACTTCTACTTTACGTTGGTCGATTTGACGCAAGACTTCTTGGCTTGAGGTAAAGTCATTCATTGCTTTCTGTAGGTCTTGTAGGCTTGATGATATTTGTTCTTGGCTTAACAGAGCCTCTTTTTCATATATTTCTTTTACAGTAGATACTATCTCCTCCTGAGGGATATCAGTACTATAACCATCTGTTCCCTTTACCAACTTATAAGCCTCCTTAATCCTCTCCTCAGCCAATTCATAAGTGGTTTCATACTCACTCTCTCTAGATATAAACTCGTCAGCTTTAAACAGCTCTTCTTGCACCTTATAACTACTATCAATCGCTTTTTGCATTTCGGAGTCTTTGGCATAATTAGCCAGGTATGACTCGCCGTATGAGGCTGGATCTTCTGCGGCTTTTAGGGCTTCTTGGACTTTTGCTTTTGCGTCTTGGCGTTCTAGGTTTTTAAAGACTTCTAGGTTTGGATGGTTGTTCTTTTCGGCTTTAGCCAGGAATTCAGGTGATGTGACATTTTCGCCATATCTTCTGTTATATTGATCGATAGTTTTTTCCAGTTTGGTTCTTTCGAAGCTTGTTCTATTTTCAGCTAAGGTTTCAGCATAAGTTAGTTTTCTTGGATCGCCGCTGTTAATGTCATGATATGCACCGCCAAAGAATGTTCGGCCAATAGAACTTTCTTGAGTCTTCCCACCAAGGCCAGTAAAGGCACCGCGCTTGACTCCTTCCACGGCAGAGAATATTTCTTGGCCAGTTTGATACTGTTTGGCTTTTTTGAGATGCTTGCGCTCTTTTGCCTCGTGCTTGATCTCTTCAAGCGAGCGCAGCGCACTGCTGTGTTTGCCCAGGATCCCAATGCCTCGATCTGACATATCCGCATAGGCATTAGCGTAAGCTATTCTAAACTTACGTGCCTTGTCAGAGTCTCTGGCCAACTCGCGCAAGTTTTTAGTTTTATCTTTGTAGAGTTGATCCACTTCCAATTGTTTTTTCTTATCCAGATCCTTATGAACCTTACCATATTTGGCCTTCGCCAGCTCATCTTTAAGTTTAGTAGGCTCTTTCAATGACAGCTGCTTCGCTAGATTCTGGGATGCTTTTTTGCTATAACCCATATCCTCTAAAGTCTTGCCCAAAGCTTCCCGGTATTTCTGCATAGCTTTTGGGTCGATATCAGAGCGTTTTATACCAGTCTTCTTTTGAACTTCAGCGAGCACCGCCTTATTGGCTCCTTTTGTTAGCGCTTCACTTTTTAAACCTTTGATTCTTATGTTATCAACAATAGTCGATGGTGATATACTGCTCAGAGCAGCACCGCGAATTTCCCGGCCACGCTTTTTCTCTAAATCTGCAATTTGGCTTTTTGATTTGCCAGATAAATCCATACCAGAATCTTTTAATGCCCGGCGGCCAATTTGCCTGTCGACAAAATTAAGCCCTTTGTCTTTTAGCGTGCCTGGCAATGACGCCATGTATGCATTAGACTTGGCAAAAGTCTGGGCTTGCACCGCATCACCAACGTTTTGTATCTTAGTATAATTACCAGAAGTGCCGGTGATAAACCGAGCCGTAGAAATTGCCATTCCATTAAATTTATGCA
>JANQTT010000009.1 GCA_030731565.1 Rickettsiaceae bacterium
ACCTAATTCAATGTGGTTTACTATATCGCTAACTCGGTAAGTTTTTGTATATCCAGACTAATCATCGACATCTCCGCTATTGTCCCACTATGCGCATCCCTAAATTCAATGTAATTTACTATAATTTGCAACGTAGCTATAAAGCACAAGTCAAATAAAATAGCTGTAGTATTATTTTTTCTTAGAGCTGATAGCTTGTTTATCTTTCTTCACTAACGCATTTTCCAAGACTTCTTCAATATTTGAAACTGGTATAACTTTTAGGTTGTCTTTGATATTGTCAGGAATATCTTTCAAATCTTTGATATTGTCTTTTGGAATTAATACGGTTTTAATTCCCCCTCTCTTAGCAGCTAGCATTTTTTCTTTTAAACCACCAATAGGTAATACTTTCCCACGGAGAGTAATTTCACCAGTCATAGCTACATGTCTGCTCACTGGAGTTTTAGTCATGAGAGAAACTAAAGTAGTAAAAATTGCTATACCAGCAGACGGCCCGTCCTTTGGGATAGCTCCTTCTGGAACATGTAAATGAATATCGTGCCCTTTATATTCTTCTTCCTTTAAACCTAGACTTTTTGCTCTAGATAAAAAACAACTGTAAGCAGCTTCTGCTGATTCTTTCATAACTTCGCCAAGCTTTCCTGTTGATTTGATTCCGCCTTTACCAGGAAAAGAAACCGCCTCAATGCTTAGCAAATCTCCACCAACTTGTGTATAGGCGAGCCCTGTTGTGATACCGATTTGGTCTTTTTCTTCAGCAAGTCCAAAACTATATTTTTTAACTCCTAGATATTCTTCAAGATCTTTGGGTTCAATAATAACGGATTTGATATCTTTATTCTTTAGAATTTTTGTCAATACTTTCCTTGCAAGAGCTCCTATCTCGCGCTCTAGGGAACGAACTCCAGACTCTTTTGTATAATATCGAATTAGTTCCAAAATTGTATCATCGGTGATTTTTAATTCTGATGGTTTAATGCCATGCATTTTTAGTTGCTTTGTAACTAAATGCTTTTTAGCAATTTGTAGTTTTTCCTCTTCAATATAACCAGCGATATTTATAATTTCCATTCTATCAATTAAAGCAAGTGGCAAATCATATGAATTCGCGGTTGCTATGAATACTATGTCTGACAAATCATATTCAACTTCCAGATAATGGTCCACGAAATGCGAGTTTTGTTCTGGGTCTAAAACTTCAAGTAATGCTGATGCTGGGTCGCCTCTAAAATCAGCGCTCATTTTATCTATTTCATCAAGTAGCATTACAGGATTATCAACCTTAGACTTTTTGATTAAATTAATAATTTTACCTGGCATCGAACCTAGATAGGTTTTTCTGTGACCTCTGATCTCTGCTTCATCGCGTACGCCGCCAAGAGCGAATTTAGCGTACTTACGTCCCATAGCTTCAGCTATAGATTTTACCAAAGAAGTTTTACCAACACCTGGTGGTCCAATAAGGCAAAGTATAGGACCTTTGATCTTTCTTGATCTTTTTAAAACCGATAAATATTCAATGATCCTTTCCTTGACCTTTTTCAAGCCATAATGGTCTCTATCTAATATTTCTTCAGTTTTTTTAATATCAATATTAGCTTTTGCTCTCTTGCCCCAAGGAAGAGATAAAAGAGCTTCGAGATAGTTTCTTACTACAGATGACTCAGCAGACATTGGATTCATCATTTTTAGCTTTTTAAGTTCGCTCTCTGCCTTTTCTTTGGCTTCTTTTGAAAGTTGAAGCCTTTTTATTTTCCGTTCAAGGTCATAAAAATCAGATTTTCCGTTTCCACCTTCCATTTCTTGTTGGATAGCTTTCATCTGCTCGTTAAGGTAGAAATCCCTTTGCGTTTTCTCTATTTGCTTCTTTACACGCTCTTGTATACTTTGTTCCGTATCAATTTGCATGCTTTCTGCTGTAATAATTTCTGTTAACTGCTCCGCGCGTTTTTGGATATCGACTTGTTCAAGCAGGCTTTGTTTTACCTCGATTTTAGAGGTTAGGTGCGAAGCTATAATATTTGTAATATAACTAGGGTTTTTTTGTTCGCTTAAGATATTTAGGATTTCTAAATTAATTTTTTTATTATTCCTTGCATATTCTTTAAATACCTCCATAGCAGAGCTGGTAGTATCATTGAGCGTATCAAGATCTGCTACCTCTTTATCCGGAACAATTACAAAATCTGAGACAAACATATCTTCACCATTAATGTTTGTAAGCTTTACACGATTGATGGCCTCAACCAGAATTTTTGCATTGTTATTAGGTAATTTTACTGTTTGGATAATCTTAGCAAGCACACCCACTTTGAATAAATCATTGGCTTTCGGGTCTTCAACATCCTGCTTTTTTTGAGTAGTAATAAGGATATGCTGCCCATCATCAATTTTTTTTGCAGCAAGTAATGAATTCAATGACTTTTCACGCCCAATAAATATTGGAGCAATAGTACCTGGAAATATAATTACATCTCGTAGAGTCAGTAGCGGCAAAGTTTTTTTCTGAACAGTCATTACTTTATGGAATCCTATATAAATTTTCTATATATTGTTTTTAGAGATATAATACCTTGTTCAAATGATTTCAAGACATTAAGTTCTTATGTTATAGTAAATTAAATTGAATTAGAAGATATCCCTAATTCAATTTAATTTACTATAACATTTCTTGCAATAAATTGTATATAACTAAGATGAATCAGCTTATACAAACTCCAGAGATAGTTGCAAAAGCGTATAGCCGCATTGAATCTTATATACATAAGACACCTTTGCTTCATTCAAATGTCCTTAATAAAATGCTAGGCAGTAAAATCTATTTTAAAATGGATGCGGTGCAAAAAACTGGTGCATTTAAAATTCGTGGAGTGTTAAATCATTTAATTGCTTTGAAAGAAAAAAACCAGCTTCCTAAATCTATAGTGGCATATAGCACGGGTAATCATGCGCTTGCAATGGCTTATGCTGCAAAACTATTTGCAATCAAAGCAAGGGTTTACTTGCCTAAAAATGTTTCTCCTATTAAAAAGCGCATTGCTGATTATTACGGAGCAGAAGTAATACAGGTAGAAACTAGAGCAGAAGCAGAAGAGGAAGCTAAAAATGACGGAAAAAAAGGATTCCACTACTTACATCCATCAGATGATGATGAAATAATCGCAGGGGCTGGAACTATGTGCTATGAGGCGCTACTGAAAATGCTTCAGATGGGCCTTAAGCCTGATGCGATTTTTGGCCCTTGTGGAGGCGGTGGCCTCCTTGCTGGAAGCTATTTAGCCAAAGAATTGCTCTCTCCGAAGACGGAGCTACATGGAGTGGAGCCAGAACTGGCAAATGACGCGTTCCAATCATTAAATAGTAAAAATATATTTCGCTTTAAAGATTCTCCTGAAACAATTGCCGATGGCCTGCGTTCGCTTTCAGTCTCTAGAAGAACCTTAGCTTACTTAAGGAAACTTGATGGTTTCCACTTAGCAGATGAGAAATCCATACGCTATTGGACTGCATGGCTTATTCAAATGATGAAAGTAACATGCGAACCATCAGCCGCTATCAGTATGTCTGCTGCACATTCTTGGTTAAAAAACAATACAAAAGAGAAGGTGATATTGATTCTGATCACAGGGGGTAATATTGATCCAGAGTTTTATCAGGAGTTATGCTCTTTTGATGAGTGTCTTGAATATATTCCTTATCCATAATGGGGCTGCCAGTAAGATGGCTATTTTTAGCTATCTCGGCGTCATGTCCGTCCTCGAATCCTCACGTACACGCAGTACGCTGCGGTTCTGCGGGCGGGCATTCCTAAAGATATCAAAAAATAGCCATCTTACTGGCAGCCCCATAACTCACGTTTATTAGAACTTAATAAACTTCATAGGGTCTTTTGCGGATTTCCCTTCTCTAATGGCAAAGTGCAGTTGAGGTCTATCTATTTTCCCGGTATTTCCAACGTAGCCGATTATGTCACCTTGTTTTACCGCTTTGCCTTTGGTAATAATTAAATCTTCCATATGGGCATAGGAAATTACTATATTTTGCCCGTCAACTTTTATTATAACTAAATATCCAAAAGTTGCATCATAGTCTGCATATATCACCTTCCCACTTGCCGAAGCGATAATCTTTGTACCTTCTTTTGCTGCAATATTAATCCCTTTATTTACGCCATAAGGAGTATTCTCACCGAATTTCACTATTACATTTCCGTCAACAGGTTTAATAAAATCAGGAGTTTTAGGTTTTAATACATGTTTTTCTGGCTCTGGTTTTTTATTTTTAATACTGTCTTTTGGTACTTTGATTTTAATAATTTGAAACTCATCTAGGTAATATGGCGGAAATAATGAATTTAGCTGAGCTATCTCGCCTACTGTTTGTTCATATTTTAAAGCTATTTCTTCTATGGTTTCACCCACTTGAACTTCATGGTAAATAATTTTATAGTTTTGTTCAATTGGACTTTGAGCTGGAATAACATAATCACTATCATTTGGCCCGATAATCTCTGATTGCTTTTCTCCAATCATATCTTTAGAAATTACCTCCTCATCATTACTAAGCGTTGGAATAGTCTCAGATGAACTACTTAAGCTTGAATTTTTATGGTTATAAACTATTGGTGTTGGCTCCTTTTTAAATTGGCATGATGTTAAAATTAATGCCAGAAGGATAAAAAAACTACAGTTTCTCATTTTGCTTTAATATTTTTATATAAATTCTTTATTGGATAAGTTAACGTGATTATATACTAACTGCCAGAATTTTTTTAGATAATAAAGTTTTTTTATGCAAAATTATGATTTAGCTATCGCAACAGACCATGCAGGCGTCAAACTAAAAGCAAAAATTATAAAAATTTTACAACATAAAAATTTTAAAGTGCTAGATCTCGGTACTGAAGGTTATTAAAGTGTATTTTATCCAGATTTTGCCCACAAAGTGTTTGAAGAAATTAGAGAAGAAACGGCTCCAATGGGTATTTTAATATGTGGTACGGGTATAGGTATGTCAATCGCGGCAAACCGAAGCTCATCGATCAGAGCAGCTCTGTGTACTACTGAATATATGGCAGAGCGTGCCAGAATGCACAATGATGCGAATGTTTTAGTATTAGGCAGTAAACTCGTTCCTGATGAGTTATCTTTAAAAATGGTAGAAAAATTTCTAGAAACAAAATTTGAAGGCGGTAGGCACTCAAGAAGACTGGCTAAGATTAATTAAATTTTAGGAAAAAGTATGTTCCTGTTGCATTTTTTACAAAATTTGATTAAAACGTATATTCATCTAGTTACTTGGTGCTAAGTAATGGTGATTCGACTCTTATGATTAAATAGGGTAGGATACAAATAAAAGTGCGCCAAGCTTAAAAGAAATGAATATATCAGTATAGGCCAGGTAGCAAAGTGGTAATGCCGGGGACTGCAAATCCTCTATTCGCCGGTTCGATTCCGGCCCTGGCCTCCAAGATATTTTTTACTGTCTAGCCCACCCTAAACCACTATAGTAAAAGCAGTTGAATTTAAATGGCTATATGCTATTGATTACCTATGCAATATATTGAACAATTCATAGAAATGACTGTGGCAGAACGAGGGATTGCCAAAAATTCTGTACTAAGCTACAAGAGAGATTTATTAGATTTTCAAAATTTTCTTATTAAAAATAAATTATCTGAATTAGAGGCCTCTTCAGATGATATAGAGTGCCACATAAAAAATCTGTCAGCAAATAATATAGCGCCTCGTTCGATTAATAGAAAAATTTCAACACTAAAAAGCTATTATAATTTCCTAATTAGCGAAGGTTACGCAAAGCATAACCCAACGCTAATAGTAGATTTGCCGAAATATTCAAACAAACTGCCAAGCGTTTTATCAATTGAAAAAATAAAAATTCTACTTGAATATTGTAATAAAGATAAAACACATGAAGGAATAAGGCTCAGTGCGATGATCCATTTAATCTATGCAAGCGGGCTCAGGGTAAGTGAACTTGTTTCATTAAAACTTACTGAAATTACAAGCGGTATCAAAGCTTCTGATATACGCAAAACTTTTTCTGTAAAAGGCAAGGGCGGGAAAGAAAGAATTGTAGTAATTAATGATAAAACCAAACAGGTTCTTGAAGAATATCTAAAAATTAGAGAAGTTTTTTGTAAAGGTAAGTCAACAAAAGCCCAACAATATTTCTTTGCAAGCTTGTCTAAAGAGGGGTATATGACAAGGCAAAACTTTGCGCTTCAATTGAAAAAAGCTTCATTAAACTGCGGCCTAGATCCTGATATAATCTCACCACATGTCATACGCCATAGTTTTGCTAGCCATTTACTTGAAGGCGGGGCGGACCTTAGAGTGATTCAAGAACTGCTTGGCCATTCTGACATTAGCACAACCCAAATATATACCCACGTTCAAACAGAACACTTGAAAAAAACACTTGATCAATTTCATCCGTTAAAAAAAAGATAACTATAGGCACCGCCGGCAAAGGTAGAAAAAACGAGATTTTGGACTTTTTTGAGCGAAAATAAGCTTATGGTACCTCTGGCCGGACTTGAACCGGCACACTCAAAAGAGCAACAGATTTTGAATCTGTCGTGTCTACCATTCCACCACAGAGGCAACAATGAAATATATATAGCTTAAAGCTTTATTTAGCAAAAGCTTTATTTTGCTAGCTCTTTAATTATTTTCAATAACTCTTCTTGTTTGTATGGTTTATAGATAGTTCTAACTTCTTCAGTTATATTTTTTCTAAGCTCTTGTTCTTGAGCCTCAATACCGCTTTGAAAAACAAACGGTACATTAGTAAACCTTGAGTCCGCTCTCAACGTATTGTAAACCTCATAACCGTTAATATCTGGAAGCATTATATCAGATAAAATCAAGCTTAGCTCTTTAACATATCTTTTTGCCAGCATAATTGCTTCCTTACCACTAAAAGCACCTACTAGCTTATATTCAGTAAAATTAGGAACTATCAGCTCAACAAGAGTATGACATATTTTTTCATCATCGATAAATAAAATGACCTTTTGCTTATCTGGAAGTTGGCTCATTAGTTACCTTTATTTGGGAATTGAAAACTCAATAGTAGAACCTGCTTTTTTATTATTTACTGCAGTGATTATTCCATTATGTGCTTGAATAATTTCACGGCAAATTGATAAACCAAGGCCGGTTCCTTGAGTGTTAGAATCAGTTCTAGAGCTTCTGTTATAAGGATTAAATATACTATTTAATTCAGGCTCCGGTATACCAACTCCCTCGTCAGCAATTGAAGTAATTAAATACTCTTTATCATGTATTTTTTTAGAACTAACGCCTACAGAAATCACCCCATCTTTTGAATAATTAAATGCATTTACAAGTAAGTTCATAAGTAATTGCTCATACCAAAGTTCATCTGCATCTCCTACAAAGCTATCAATATTGATTTGTAATTTTAGAGAAATTTTGCTATCCAGCAAATATGTGCTTTTAAAGTGTTTAACAACTTTTTTTGTAGCGTCAACAAGGTCAATTTTTGTAAAATTAAATCCTATAGAACTTTGGTTAAATTTTTCAATAGTCAAAGAACTAGATAATTCTGAGAGTCGCTGGCTTGCTTCTAGAATTGAACTTATACATTCTTTCTGTGTTTTGGTATTAGTATCATCCCAGTTATTAAGTAAATACTCTGCAAGCCCCCGAATGCCGTGAATAGGGGTTTTGAGTTCGTGCACAACTTTTGAAAAATAGGCCACTTTTTCTTCGTTATTTTCAACGCTTAGGTTTTTTTCAATATAAGTTGTGCCTTGTTTTGGTTTCATTGTAATTTTAAAATAAAAAAATAATTATATTTAACTTTTTATAACCGCGCGTTTGTTTAGATTTAAAAAAACTATAACGCTTATTGGATATAAGCAGCAGGATGCCCAGAAGGCAACTAATATAAGGTATATTTACTAAAGATAGAAATTTACTATTATAATAGTATAACAATTAAACTTATTATAGTACCAATTAACCCTGAAATTGCAATCAAGTTTTTTAGATTATCTTAAAGTTTATATATTTTATATAATCAATAAAATATATTAATGCATGTTATTTTGCAAGAATATTAATTATATTCAGTTTAAATTTTATAAAAAGGCGTATATAGTATATCATACTGGTACATTGGAAAATACCTCTAATTTAACTTAATTTACTATATTT
>JANQTT010000010.1 GCA_030731565.1 Rickettsiaceae bacterium
GCATAGTATTTACTATACTACCTGGTGAGAATTCTTCTGTCATTACTTGTGATATAGCGTGGTGTATATTATAGTCAAATTTATCGCCCGACTGCGGCGTAATTGACTCTAAATGATGTTTTTTAAAGGCTGATTCTAGTTGCTCCTTAGTCATCTTTACACCTTCAACAACATTTTGTACATCTGGATCCAGATCTTTTGGGAGATGCTCAAGAGCTCTTTGCAAATTATCTATTACTGGTATCAAATCTTTTGTAAACTCAAATATAGCGTATTCTCTTGCTTCTTCAATAAGCTTAGCAGAACGTGTGCGTACATTTTCTGATTCAGCAAGCTGACGAAGTAATTTATCTTGAAGCACTTCTACCTGCGTGGTTAAATCGCTAATAATTTCTTGAGGCTTGCTCTCTTTTAATTCCTCGCTTTCAACCACCTCTTCAATAATTTCATCATTAGATTGGTTTGTTTGTTCTTCTTCTTTAGTTTTTTGTTGTTTTTCCATTTCAAACCCTTTATGTTTCGTTTGTAAAACTTATTAGTTATGCAGCCGTACTTTACTAGTTATACAATATAAATATAAATTCAGCGTCCTAGCGCAAAGAGCTAACTTAATCTACCGCAAGCTCAATATTGTGCATGACTATACACGAATAAATATAGTTAGTAGCTGCTATAATTCAAGCGATAAACAAAAAAATATTTATGCGACCTTCAAAAAGAAAAAACAATCAACTGCGAGAAATATCAATTGAACCTAATGTGTTAAACCACGCTGAAGGATCCTGCCTTGTCAAATTTGGTAATACCCACGTGATATGCTCAGCAAGTTTAGATCATACTGTGCCAAGGTTCCTAAAAGGCCAAAACAAAGGCTGGATAACAGCTGAGTATGGTATGCTCCCAAGGTCTACAAACCAACGGATGCATAGAGAATCCGCTAATGGAAAGCAAGGCGGAAGGACGCTTGAAATACAAAGGTTAATTGGCCGTTCTATGCGGTCTGCAGCAAATTTAAATCTATTAGGCGAAAGACAAATTCTTATCGATTGCGATGTAATAAATGCCGATGGGGGAACACGTACCGCTGCGATCACTGGGAGCTATGTGGCGTTACATCTTGCAGTTAGAAACCTTATAGATAGAAAAATGTTACGCACAAATCCATTAGTCTCACAAATCGCCGCAATATCATGCGGAATCTATAATGGAGAAGCAGTCGTTGATTTAGATTATGAAGAGGATAGCGCTGCTGAAGTGGACGCAAACTTTGTCTTTAACAATAAAAGAAACTTGATAGAAGTACAAGGAACTGGCGAAGAAAGTGACTTCACAACCGAGCAACTCTTGCAAATGTTGGAGCTTGCTAAAAATGCTGCAAACGAATTATTTACAGCCCAGAACAAAGTATTAATGGATTTTTAAATACCTTATAATCTTATAAAAAATAATGCTCGTTTTGCTATTGTTAGATTAAACAATAGCTCTTGAGATATTAACAGGCCTGCGAACACATGGCGTGATTACACCTGATGAATCATTATCAATAGTAACACATGGACTTTTTATTTCATAAGGCGCAGATGGAGTACAAGATAATATGGATATAAGGCTTAGAAAAACTATAAAAATATTTAACAACGATTTCATAAGGACTAATTCATAAATTACACATACTAACGCTCATGTTAACCAACATAGTGCTTAACACTCAAGTTTTTCTATAATAACTTTATAGCATTGATTTAAAAATATATAGCAGGCCCGGCTTTTGTTGCATATATACATTAATATTTCAAATAGTACCATGCTCCAGCTGCAATAAATGATAGTTTTATAAGTTAAAAACCTATCAAGATCTAAAAATATATTTAATTTTCATGAAGAAGCTATACTATAATGTAAGCGTAATTTCTCTTAAGTATTTAAAAAATGGAACCATTATATAAATCATTAAAAGAATACATAGAAACCGGCGAGTATTTTGTCGATGCTAGATATTGGTATAAACATAAATACATTAACCCATTCTCGCAAAGATCTTTTGTTTTTATATTAAGCGCTATTATATGCGTATCATTTCTTGGGCTTGTAATTAATATAAATTCACTTTTTCCATCAGTTATTCAGATCAAATATTCTATAAGTGCTACAACCTCTGCAAATAAAGCCGCACAAATCATTAGAGCAGATCAAATTAAAAATGACCCTCAAAGTTCCGTCACTGATATTTTAGTAAAAAATTATGTTTCAAGTAGGGAAGAATATAATTATTCAGATCTGAAGAAACAATTTATTTTTGTCAAAAATAATTCAACTCGTATTGTTTTTAGAAGATTTTATAACTTAATGAATTTAGATAACCCTTCATCTCCAGTTTTAAAGTACCAAAAGGATAAAAGAAGATCTATAAAAGTTATATCAACTTCTTACCCAAGTAAAACTAAAGCAATTGTAAATTTTAATTCAATTGTACAAAATTCTGCTGGGGAAATTAGTGAAAATATAGTCTGGCAAGCCACAATTGATTACGAAATTGATAAAATTAATCCAAACTTGTCGTCTGGTTCACGATTTAACTTCACAGTAACAGATTATCAGCTAAAACTAATAGAAGATAGAAGCCAAAAATAAAAATATGCAAAAGTTTACCACATTCGTAATATTACTATTTCTTGCTCAATCAGCTTACGCTATTCGTGAATCTAGACCTACCCCAATTGATAGTAGGATAAGGGTAATGGTATATAATCCAAATGATGTATTCAAATTCACTGGATATTATGGCTATCAAGCTAGTATTGAATTAGCGAAAAACGAACAAGTTATCAGTATCTCTATGGGTGACACTACCTCTTGGCAAATTGTTCCTGCTGGTAATAGGATTTTTATTAAACCAATGGAGCACGAAGCAACTACAAATATGACGCTAATCACGAATAAGCGTACATACTTTTTTGAACTATATGCCGAAGAAACCATGGATATTAGAGATCCCGGCATGGTTTTTAATGTTAAATTCTTATATCCTGACGAAGAGGAAGAAGATAATATACGTAATTTTGCATCTACCGGAGGGGGAAGCGGTTCTGGACCAGACTTATCGCATCCCGAAAAATTAAACTTTAATTATGCAATAAGTGGACATGAAGAAATTGCTCCAATAAAAATATTTGATAATGGCGAGTTTACGTATCTACAGTTCAGAGATAAAAATAATGAAATCCCAGCAATTTTTGCAGTTGACGAAGACTTAAGAGAATCTATGGTAAACTTTAAATTAGACCCAAATAATAGTAATCGTGTTATTATTGAACAAGTTTTCCATAAGTTAACGCTTAGAGCGGGCAAGAAAATAGTGTGCGTGTTTAACGAAGCATTTAAACCATATTAGACTTATTTTTATTTTGAAAAATCTACAGAAATACATCCCACTTATAGCTTTGCTATTAATAGGTTACTATATATGGATCTCAGGAATATATAGTTATATTAGCTTGGAAACTTTGAAAGAGCACCAAAACTTCTTAAAAGCTTATGTTGAAGAAAATTTTGTTATTGCCTCTCTATTATATTCATTATTATATTTTGCAATTGTAAGCCTTTCTATCCCTGCTGCAACTATCATGAGCTTGGTTGGAGGCTTTTTATTTGGCCAGATGGTTGCTACTATCTGCGTGGTGTTATCAGCAAGCTTTGGAGCCTGCATTATTTTTTTAAGCGCTAAATTTGTTTCAAGGAATTCCATCAAAAAAGGATACGGCTCTTGGATACAGAAAATGCAAGATGGTTTCCAAGGAAACGCTTTCTTGTACATGCTCATACTAAGGTTAATGCCGATTTTTCCTTTTGTAATTGTTAATATTGTCTCTGGAATATTACAGATAAGGCTAAAAGCTTTCTTCTTCGGCACACTAGTTGGAATAATCCCTATAACCTATATATATGTATCTGTTGGCGTTGCGATGCGAACTTTATTAAATGGAGATAATTTTACTCCAGAAAGCTTACTAAGTCCTGAAATATTTATCGCACTATTTGGATTGGGAATGCTAGCTTTTCTACCTATTATTTATAGTAAATTAAGGATAGCATTTTGATTATATAGCAAATTCTGCTTTATTTGTACTATAGTGTTTTTAGATGAGGTTTGCGCTAGGCGCGACGAGCGAAGCCTAGGTACACTAGGTAAGCAAGGAGCAACGACGCACAAACTCAAAATAAAAGCACTATAATTCTAGGTACTCCCCAGTAAAGGTGTAAAAATCGATTTCTATAAAAAAAGAGCCTATAAAAGGCTCTCTTAATCAACTTTTTCAATAGGTAAACTTGAACACTAAGCTTGTTTTGCTTTGAATCTCTTATTCATCTTATTAATCACAAGCACTCTACCCTTTCTTCTTACGATACGGCAGTTTTTATCTCTAGCTTTAAGTGATTTTAATGATTTTACAATTTTCATAATCGCCTCGTTTAGCCCACAAATAGGGCGTTTTATTAGTTCACGGGCAAAATATAGATGAGATAGTAAAAAACGTCAAGAGTAAAAACACTTCCTACAGTATATATTTTACTATTCAAACGTTTTGTACTTGACCAGCGGCCTGAAGAAATTTATCATCGCTCAAAAGAATATAGTAAAAGTAGTTTAATTAATTTATTACTTGAGCAGCTTGCGCTCCTTAAAATGCCAACCTATTTAAGGTTCAGTTGGTACTGGAGCGCAAGGTATGTAATAAAATTATGCTGTTTAAATTACAATATAAATTAGGATTTTAAGTTGGAGATAAAATATGAAACCGTATAATGACCTTGCTAAGATAATTCACAAAGAAGGATACATATTTATAACGATTTTTGCAGCAGTTACTTTTGTATTAGGTTCGTTTAGTACAACTTTAGCCTGGATTGGCGGGATATGTACTATTTGGTGCGCTTATTTTTTTAGAAATCCAGAAAGAGTCACGCCTGTTTCTGATGATTTGATTATAAGCGCGGCTGACGGAGTTGTGCAAAAAATCATAGAAGTCACCCCCCCTGCTGAACTAGAACTCGGAGATGCTCCGATGATTCGTATCAGTGTTTTTCTGAATGTTTTCAATGTGCATATTAATAGGATTCCGGCAAACGGAAAAATCCTTGCGTTGAAATATCATCCAGGAAAATTCTTTAATGCGTCTCTTGATAAAGCTAGTATCCATAACGAACGACAATCAGTTCTAATGGAAACAAAAAATGGAACAAAAATTGGTTTTGTACAAATTGCCGGTCTGATTGCAAGACGTATTGTCTGTGACCTAGAGGAAGATCAAGAAGTTTTAGCTGGGCAAAGATATGGCTTAATTCGTTTTGGGAGCAGAGCGGATATATATTTACCTCTTAAGACTGTTTTAATGGTAACAGAAGGCCAGGCATGTATTGGCGGCGAAACAATAATTGCTGATTTAAAAAAGAAAATTACTGAACAGCCAAAGTTTGAAAGACGCTAGTAAGCCATGTTACAACTTAAATAATACAAGACGCATGAAGCAAAGCCTATAAATCAGGTAAGCGAAGAATGAAGTAGTGTAATGAATTGGGACTTGGTATAATTTAAAAGAGAAAATACTTTGATTAAAAACTTTAAAGGTAAAAAACTTATTAAAAAACCAGTTCCATTTACCAGGTTGCTTCCTAATGTAGTAACTTTAGTTGGTTTGATTATTGGAGTTAGTTCAATTAGGTTTGCTCTTGATTCTGCTTGGGAAAAATCTGTTTATTGTATTTTAATTGCTACTATAATTGATGGCCTTGATGGTAGAGTTGCCAGAATGCTTAATGCGACTAGTCATTTTGGTGCAGAACTAGACTCATTATGTGATTTTATTAATTTTGGCTTATCGCCAGCATTACTTTTGTATTTATGGTCATTTCAACAATATGAATACAAAGTCATTTCTTGGGCATCTATTATGTTTTTCGTTGTTTGTATGGCAATTCGTCTAGCTAGGTTTAATACAGCGATTGTCGAAACTGAAACAGCTTCCAAGAAAGATTCCAGATTTTTTACGGGCGTGCCAGCTCCTTCCGGCGCAATCCTTGTGCTTATCCCAATGATACTAGATTTTGAGATTACCACTGCAATCCATGAGTTCAGCATTAGAAACTATACATTATACATAAATCTCTATATAGTTATTATAGCTTTGTCTCTTGCAAGCCGCTTTCCTACAATTTCTTTGAAGAATATTCACATTAAACCAGAATATTTATCACTCTCAATGATAATATCAGCAATAATAATTATTGTAGCAGTAATATATCCTTGGTATTCACTGCCTGTTGCTGCTATTATTTACATATTATCAATACCACTTTGTATATATTATTCTAGGAAATCTTAAGAGTAGAATCAATGCCTTCGGTTTTTAAAAAAATATTATCGCACAAATACATAAAGCTGATTGCATTAATATCTATACTATTTATGTTATTTATTACATATAGAATTTACATTTGGGCAAATACACAGTCTACAGATAATGCTTACATTGAAGCTAATATTTCCAGCATTAGTGCCGAAGTAGGAGGAATTATTGAACGTGTTTTAGTCGAAGAGAATAACTTTGTTCAAGAAGGACAAATAATTGCACAAATCAATTCAGCTGATTATAAAGCAAAATATGAACAAGCTGAAGCTAATCTTGATGAAGCTATTCATAGCATTGAAATGATTGAGCAAAATATAAAGCTTGGAATTATAAAGCAAAATAAAGCAATAGAAGCTCATGAGTTTGCCAAGAAAAACTTTAAGGTAGTCGAAGCAAATTATAAACGCACAACAAAGCTTAGCGAAGATAATTATGCAAGTCAAAAGAGCCTTGATGATACAAAAATTGCTTACAAAAAAGCTGAAAGTGATTTATTTCAAGCCGAATTAGATCGGCAGTCTAGTCAAGAAAACGTAAAATTACTTGAAATTCAAAAATTAGTAGCAGTCGCTAAAAGCAATACCGCTTTACAAGAGCGCAACTTGGCTAAGAGAGCGCTTGATAATACTAATATCCGATCACCAATAGATGGAGTAATTGGTAACAGTTCAATTCGAGAAGGGAATTTTATTAGACCCGGAGTGGTTTTATTTTCTATTGTACCAATTGATAAATTATACATTGAAGCCAATTTTAAAGAGACGCAAATTGCAAAATTTAAACCTGGTATGGTAGCGTCTATTGAAATAGATTCAGCAGCTGGAACAAGATTCGAAGGAATAATTCGTAATATTTCTCCAGCCACAGGTTCAAAATTCAGTTTACTCCCTCCAGCAAATGCAACAGGTAATTTTACAAAGGTAGTACAAAGGGTTCCTGTTATTATTGATTTTACTATTCCAGATGCAATTAAAAATAAAATTGTTCCAGGAATGTCTACTTTAATTAAAGTGCGTATAGACCAAAAAATTAAGAACGATACCGACTCCTAAGCCGAACCAATAATGGTTGAAAGAGTTTTTATATTTTTAGGTTATATATACAACTAAAATGAATGGATAAAAATATGCAAGAAGGTTTTATTTCCTGGGGAATTTTTGGAGCGATAATCGTCAGCCTTCTGATTCTTGACCTTGGAGTATTTAATAAAAAAGATCGTGTTATTTCTTTGCGCGATAGCCTACTTATGAGTATATTTTATATCCTAATTGCTTGCAGTTTTGGAATATATGTTTTTTATGAACTAGGAATGCAAAGTGGTAAAGAATATTTCACCGGTTTTATCCTTGAAAAAGCCATGTCGCTTGACAATATATTTGTTATTTCAATAATTTTTACCTTCTTTAAAATCCCTACCCAATTCCAGCACAGAGTTTTATTCTGGGGAATTTTGGGAGTGATTATACTAAGAGCAATAATGATTGGGGTT
>JANQTT010000011.1:0-1033 GCA_030731565.1 Rickettsiaceae bacterium
ACAATCGGTTGATTCCGTGAGTGTTCCACCCCGGACTGTAGGGCCAGAACTGCAAGCAGAACCTCTTACCGCTGTTGAGAAAGTCATTGTTAATCCAACATTACAAATAGTAGATCCAACACTCGTTACTGTTGGAAATATACAGCTAGAGCAAGAGTCTAGTCTTCTTGCTCTTAAGGTAGAAGTGCCACTAAAGGAAATGATACTAAAGGTAGAGCACCCGGTAAAGGTAGAAAAACCAGTAGTGGAGGTTAGCTCAATTATTGAAGTTGGCCGCGTGACAATACCAGAACCAACGAAGCTAACAAGAATGACTGCAACTGAGGGAATAATACTAAAAGTCGAGCACCCAACTGTCGTTCAATCTGTTGAAGTTGGCCATGTGTCGATACCAGAACCAACGAAGCTAACAAGAATGACTGCAACTGAGGGAATAATGCTAAAAGTCGAGCACCCAACTGTCGTTCAATCTGTTGAAGTTGGCCATGTGTCGATACCAGAACCAACGAAGCTAACAATGATGGCTGTAACTGAGGGAATAATGCTAAAAATAGAGCAACCAATTATTACTAATCCAATTACAGGCGGTATAGTAAGTGCAGCGGTTATAAGTAAAGTACACGAAATTAAAAACGTAGTACTAGGAATTTCAGAACCCAAACCCGAAATAGATAAAGGAAAAGACGCTCTAGACATGCTAAAAAATAAAACTACAAAACAAGCTATGGAAGCTATCTCTACCGCAATAAGTAAGGGAGATGATAAACTAGTTAAAGCTATGATGGATGTTATTAGCCCCCCTGATGGTAAACCTATTGAAGGCGTGCCTGTGGTGGGAAAAATGGCTCTAAACAAAATTTATTTAGAACAAATGGGCTCAACAAAAGGTAAACTTGATCATGAGATAGCTAAGGTGCAGAGAGCGGCAGGAGCTATAGCAGACAAAGCCGGTATTGCAAACCACAAACAAAGCGTGATGAAACCCAAAGCTAGCCAACAAGAACGGTAAGACACATTACGCTAACCTTTACCT
>JANQTT010000011.1:1043-1965 GCA_030731565.1 Rickettsiaceae bacterium
GAACTTGATTTACCCAACTTTTACGCTTGGGGCGAGATAAGGAGGCAGGATCATAGTGCACTCTGCCATTCCTAATTAGAGGCCTTTAATCAATGGCTTTGAAACTAATTCCTAAATTCCTGCAGATTAATTTCTTACAATTAATCACATATATAGGTATATATAAAACATAACTTTAAGAGAAAGAAACTTATATACATTGGTGCACTTGATTGGAGTTGAACCAACGACCTTTGCCTTCGGAGGGCAACGCTCTATCCAGCTGAGCTACAAGTGCAAAATAAAAGGAGAAACAACATAATAAGACTAGTCAGTGAGCACAATAAAATAAAGCTACTTTTTGTGCATCGTAGAGAATGGTATTTTTCACTTAATAAAATTACCATTCTCTAACAAATTTAATGATTAGAGAAACTGGTTAATTTACTGCAAGTGGGGCGAATGACCGGTTTCGAACCGGCGACCCCCAGAATCACAATCTGGTGCTCTAACCAGCTGAGCTACATCCGCCATAATGAGAAACAAATTAAAAGATAAACTACTTTAAGTCAAGGATATTCTGGCTCAAATATCTTTATATTACCAAATCCATGCATAAATTAGATAATTGATATAAGACTTAACTATTGGGGGGCGCTGGAGAATCTGGAGCCTTATGCTTTACCAAGTAAGGTATCTGAAACGCAAGAAAAAGAATCGTGGTTGGTAAAGCTACAAATACCTTAAAGTTAACCCAAGTCTCTTCTGGAAAAGTGCGCCAAACAAACTCATTAACTACAGCCATAGTAAAAAACAGCCACATAAACCTTATATTCAGCTGTAACCAATATATATCGTTTTCTAACTGTATGGCATTGCCAAGCGCAACCTTTATTGCTGGTTCCCATTTAAAGTTTGTAATGAGAAACGCAAAACCAAATAT
>JANQTT010000011.1:1975-2841 GCA_030731565.1 Rickettsiaceae bacterium
ATATAAAATAGTGGGTTTCATTTTAATGAACGTAGTATTCCCACTAAATAAAGTTAGACTGGCTGAAACAAGGAGCAATGCATTAGTTATCAAGTGAACTTTACTAATTTTTTGCCGCAGAAGAAGCGTAATTACTGTGCTGCCAATAGTGGCAATAAGCGTATATAACGTTGCAGTCAAAATCCCATCAACTTTGTAACCAACAAAAAAAGCTATCAGCGGAATAAATTCTATAAGAAGTTTAAGCATCAGTTTTATGTGAAATAATTGATCTTAATTTCATTAAGCTAACAGTTATTAATATACTTGCAAGATAGAACGTAAGTTGCATGCCATTTGGTTTGGAGTCATACCCTATAGTGACATTCAATATTTTACCCATTATGCTTTCGTTACTAACAAGCCAAGAAGTATCCCAAAGCTGGTCGGAGTAGAGTTCTATAAACCCTGAAGATGTTAAGATGCCAGCTGCTTCAGCTGCCAAACCAGCAGCAATCATGGTAAGTAAAATTGTTGAGATCTTAAAAACATATTTACCCGCAAGTTTCATAAGACCTAAATACAGACCTACACCAACTGTTAAACCGAAAAAGGCACCAATTCCTATCCCCATTAGATACTGAGTACCTTCGATACTTTCTACAGAAGAAACGCTATAAACGAATAAGATAATCTCCGCTCCCTCTCTAAGTATTGCTGTTGCAACTACCAGAACTAACATAAGCTGACTGGAACGTCCAGCGGTTATGTTTTCTGACAGTTTACTTAAATCTTTCTTAATTTTTTTTGTATAACCTTGCATCCAAACCACTGTCCAGCTTATTATTGCTGCTGTAAGAAGGATTACGCATGAGTCAAAAACTTCA
>JANQTT010000011.1:2851-4949 GCA_030731565.1 Rickettsiaceae bacterium
GCCAAGGCTCCCAAAACTGGTTGAAATTCTTCGTGTAGATAGGGCAAATATTGCTGCTAGCACTATACCAATGAGTGCTCCAAGTACTATATAGGTTCTTGAGTTTTTTACAGGCTTTGTAACTGCCATTATTATGCCAAGTAATAACGCTATCTCCAGAAATTCACGAAAAACTACAATAGCTATTTTAAACATCTTTTTCAGCCTCTTTCGCTATCTCTTTTATAATAATTTTTCCTTGAGCAGTGTCTTGATGAAAATCGCCAAAGAATTTATATTCACCAGGTTTCAGCGGAGCAAGAATAATCTTTGTTTCTGAATTACCGAGCACAATTTTTTCTCTTTTTAGCTCGATACTTTCAAATTCTTCAATTGTTGGATCTTGATTATGCACTGTAATAATAATCTTTCTTCCTTGTGGTAACTCTACTACAGAAGGGGAAAACTTATGATCCTTAATATATATATCAACATACAAAGCTTCTTCCGCCCCTAGAGCAGTAGAAGCAACAAAGAATATACAAGTGGTAACTAAAAAAGTAATAAATTGTCGCATTTACTAACCAAATATACTTAACCAAGCATTCTATCTTATTTCAGGGAAAATCACAATAAATAATAAATCTTTCCTCCCGAAAGTTATATTTTATATAAAAAACCTCCGCTCATCACGAACGCAAGTCATAGATCTTCTAGTTCGTGAGATTCATGGGCAACACCGAGAAATAACGTAAGATTACACCGATGATTAAATTTAGCTCCGCCATGAATTTTAATTTCTTATATATTTTAGTAAGCATACCGCCAAGCCTATAGTGAATAACCCCCAGGCAGCGATATAATTTCTTGATTTTTGTATTTTATTAATATATTTTATGTTATATATAAAATATATGTGCCTATATTCTATAATATTGTAATTTTAAAGTTACTAATATAACATTATTACTAGACTAAAAACGTGAATTTTTAAAAAATCATTGAGTAGTTTATGACAAAAAATATTAAGCCAAAGAGTCGAGTGGTTTCTATTTTATCTAAGCTAAGTCATGAACTAAAAACACCAATTCATGGAGTCAAAGGTATATCGAGTTACCTCTTAGAGAACTGGGATAGTTTAAGTAATTCTGAAAAAAAGAAATATTTATCTATTCTTGTCGAAACAAGCGAAAATCTCACTTGTCTCTTAAACTCTATCCTAACAAACCAAAGCGACAAGGATGCAATAGAGTTTTATTTCGAACGAATTGATCTTATACAAACTACAAAGGACACGGTAGAGAAAAGTAAAAGTCTCAACTTAACAAAAAACAAAATAACAATTGGGTTTGAGGCAAATGATGAAAAATGCTATACTTTGGCAGACAAATTTTGGATCAGTCAATTACTTTCTAATGTAATTTTTAATGCGGTAAATTATTCAAATCACGGTAAAATAATTGTTTCTGCTAGCCTCGATAAGGCTGATGAAATGGATGTCTGTCTTATCTCTGTCAAAGACGAAGGAATTGGTATTGCCAAAGAAGAACTAAGCAGTATATTTGATCCATTCATTCGCGGGTCTAGGGGTCAAGAAATAGATGGTGATGGCCTTGGGCTTACGATATGCCGTGAAATCGTTGAGGCACATGATGGTCAAATTTTTGCCTTAAACAATTCAGACATTGGTTCTACAATAGCATTCTACATTCCTATAAAACAATCTGATTAACATCACAATTTATGAAAAAAAGAAACATAATACTATTTATTGATGATGAGAAAGTTTGCCATACTTTAGCCGAACTAATAATACCTAATTTTACCGATTACAAACTTGTCGGGGCTTTCTGTGGAAACGAAGCAATTGAGCTGGCAAAAAGATATGCAAGTGATATAGCTCTTGTTTTGTCTGATATTATGCTTCCGGGTATAAATGGCTACCAGGTATATTCCAAGTTAAAAGAAGATAAACGCTTATTTGGCGCTCGCATCAAGATATGCGAAGAAAACAACGAAGTAAAAGAATTTTTCAAACGGAGAATGATTAAATCTGACTTCAAATTCAACCCGAGATTTGATGTTGCCAAGAAGCGCATCAAGAAGCAAACCCAGAAAG
>JANQTT010000011.1:4959-7834 GCA_030731565.1 Rickettsiaceae bacterium
GATAAACGATTTGCCAATATACCATTCATTTTTCAAAGCGGCTTGGTCTCACAAGAAGAAGAGCTAAAAAGGCATGTTATCTCTGATGTTACTATATTATACAAACCTTATAAACAATCAGACTTATTAAAAGCTATTAACGACAGCTATTAACGCTGAAAAGCAGTGAATTAACTTGATAATAATTTGATTTAAACCTATTTTTATATCACTGAACTCAAAGATAATACATAATGCCTGTCTCAGAAACATTTTACATAACGACCCCAATTTACTATGTTAATGATGTGCCGCATATAGGGCATGCTTACACAAGCATAGCATGCGATGTTCTTAGCAGATTTATGCGCTTATCTGGCAAAGACGTAAAGTACTTAACTGGTACAGATGAGCATGGTCAAAAAGTTGAGAAATCAGCTGAAAAACATGGAATATCGCCACAGGAATTTACTGATAAAACATCAATGATATTTCGTCAAATGATGCAAACATTAAACATATCTAATGATGATTTCATACGAACTACCGAAGACAGACACAAACAAGCCGTAAGGCACTTTTGGTCAAAGTTAGTAGAAAACGGCGATATTTATCTTGGGAAATATTGCGGCTGGTATTCCATTAGAGACGAAGCTTTTTATTCTGAAAAAGAATTAACTGAGGAAGGCCTAGCACCTACTGGAGCGCCAGTAGAGTGGATCGAAGAGCCAAGCTATTTCTTTAACTTATCAAAATGGCAAGATAAACTACTTGAATATTATGAAAACCATCCAGAATTCATAATTCCTGAATCGAGACGAAATGAGGTTATTAGCTTCGTTAAAAGCGGTCTGATAGATCTGTCCGTCTCGCGCACCAGTTTTAATTGGGGCATTAAAGTTCCTGGTGACGACCAACATGTAATTTACGTGTGGCTTGATGCATTGACAAACTACCTATCGGCTTTAGGCTACCCAGATAAAGAGAAGCACTCCCAAAAATATTGGCCGGCTTCTGCGCATGTTGTGGGTAAAGATATACTAAGATTCCATGCTGTATATTGGCCGGCATTTTTAATGGCGGCTGGGCTGGAGTTACCCAAATCGATTGTGGCTCATGGTTGGTGGACTAATGAAGGACAAAAAATATCTAAGTCCTTAGGCAACGTAATTGATCCATTTAGCTTAGTCAAAGAATTTGGCCTTGACCAAGTTCGATATTTTTTAATGAGGGAAGTAACTTTTGGCAATGATGGTAATTTTTCAAAAGAAAATTTGATTACACGAAATAACAGCGAGCTTGCTAATAAGATAGGCAATCTTTTGCAGCGCACAAGCTCATTCGTATTCAAATATTGTAACGCGAGTATCCCCCCCGTATTACCATCATATATTGAGGAAGCGTATAGCACCCCTTTGCTACTTGAGATTTTATCAATTCAAGAACAAAATATTATTGCCATGAATGAGTTTCAAATAAATAAAGTTCTGGATAATATAATTCATATCACTGACCAAGCTAATATCTATATAGATAAAGAAGCTCCATGGAGTCTTAAAAACACGGATACGATTAAGATGAATCAAGTACTATATAACTTACTTGAGTCTCTACGATTTATTGGCATCATGTTGCAGCCATTCGTTCCAGATTCAGCCTCAAAAATCCTTGATCAGCTAAACGTGGCTAACGATCAAAGATCGTTTTACCATTTGAACAAAGAATATTCTTTAAAACCATCATCTGCAATCATGCAACCTATACCTATATTTCCGAGGTTTGAAAAATGATTATTGTAGATTCTCACTGCCATCTCGATATGTTAGTTGATTACGACAGCACAGATAATATTGTAAACAGAGCAAAGGAAGCAGGTGTAAAATACCTGCAAACAATATGTACAAAGCTGGATAATTTTGAAAACATTCTTACTATCGCAAAAAAATTTGACAATGTATATGCATCTGTTGGTATCCATCCTAGTGAAGTTGAAACAATAACATCTTATGCAGAATTACTTCGTTTGAGCTCCGATAATAAAGTTATAGGACTTGGTGAAACCGGGCTTGATTATTTTTACAATAAAGGCGCTCAGCATCATATGCTGCAAAGAAAGTCATTTGAACAACATATCCTAGCCTCGCAAGAAAATGACTTGCCTGTAATTATTCATACGCGTGATGCAGAAGAGGATACAACCGGTATAATTGCAGAGCACAGAAAGCATAAAGAGTTTCCTGCTTTAATTCACTGCTTCACAGCGTCAAAAGAATTTGCAGCTAAAATGCTAGATCTTGGCTTATATATTTCCATTTCTGGTATCGTTACTTTTAAAAATGCGGAATCATTAAGAGATGCAATCAAATATGTGCCACTTGATCGATTACTTGTTGAGACAGATTCTCCTTACCTTGCTCCTGTTCCTAAAAGAGGCAAAACTAATGAGCCTTCCTATACCAAATATGTAGTTGAATTTCTTGCTGATCTTAAAGGGGTGAGTCCAGAGGAACTAGCAAACCAAACCACGGACAATTTTTTCAGGTTGTTTACTAAGGCGACAAGAGAAGCTGAAGATTCTTATGGATATTGATCTATATTAAGCATCAATTTTGCCTTTTCTACCTGAGAGATTTTATTTATCAAAAATTCTAAATTTTCTGTTCCACTATAAATAAAGCTAGTACCTAGGTACTCCATTCCCATATATTCCCATATCTGTTCGAAAGTATTCTCAAACCCCATAGGATATGAGGAATTAAAACTTGCTAACACAAATAATTTTTTTTCACAAAACTTACGGCCAAGATCTTTTCTAATTGTTAAGATATCACTGAACCTATCTAACCTGAGCTCGAGATAAGAAAAAGGAGAAAATAACAGCGCCGAAGTTGAAAAA
>JANQTT010000012.1 GCA_030731565.1 Rickettsiaceae bacterium
TGCATAAATTTAATGGAATGGCAATTTCTACGGCTCGGTTTATCACCGGCACTTCGGGTAATTATGCCAATATACAAAACGTTGGTGATGCAGTGCAGGCCCAGACTTTTGCCAAATCTAATGCATATATGGCGTCTATTCCAGGCAGAATGAAACAGAAAGGACTTGATTTTGTCGACAGGCAAGTTGGCCGCCAAGCATTAAAAGCTTCTGGTATGGATTTGTCTGGTAAGTCAAAAAGCCAGATTGCAGATTTAGAGAAAAAACATGGTAAGGCTTTGCGCAGTGAATATTCACCATCAGCGCTTATTGATAAAGCAAGAATTAGAGGCTTAAAAAGTGAAGCGCTATCAAAGGGAGCCAATAAGGCGGTGCTAGCTGAAGTTCAGAAGAAAACCGGCCTAAAACGCTCAGAAGTGGATCCAAAAGCTATGCAGAAATACCGGGAAGCTTTGGGCAAGACTTTAGAGGATATGGGTTATAGCAAAAAAGCATCCCAGAATCTAGCGAAGCAGCTGTCATTGAAAGAGCCTACTAAACTTAAAGATGAGCTGGCGAAGGCCAAATATGGTAAGGTTCATAAGGATCTGGATAAGAAAAAACAATTGGAAGTGGATCAAATCTACAAAGATAAAGCTAAAAACCTGCGCGAATTGGCTAGAGACTCTGACAAGGCACGTAAGTTTAGAATAGCTTACGCTAATGCCTATGCAGATATGTCAGATCGAGGTATTGGGATCCTGGGCAAACACAGCAGCGCGCTGCGCTCGCTTGAAGAGATCAGGCACGAGGCAAAAGAGCGCAAGCATTTCAAAAAAGCCAAGCAGCGTCAAACTGGCGAGGAAATATTCTCTGCCGTGGAAGGCGTCAAGCGCGGAGCCTTTACTGGCCTTGGCGGGAAGACTCAAGAAAGTTCTATTGGCCGAACATTCTTCGGCGGTGCATATCATGACATTAACAGCGGCGATCCAAGAAAACTGACTTATGCTGAAACCCTCGCCGAGAACAGAACGAGCTTCGAAAGAACTAAACTGGAAAAAACTATCGATCAATATAACAGAAGATATGGCGAAAATGTCACATCACCTGAATTCCTGGCTAAAGCCGAAAAGAACAACCATCCAAACCTAGAAGTCTTTAAAAACCTAGAACGCCAAGACGCAAAAGCAAAAGTCCAAGAAGCCCTAAAAGCCACAGAAGAAACAGCCTCATACGGCGAGTCATACCTGGCTAATTATGCTAAAGACTCTGAAATGCAAAAAGCGATTGATAGTAGTTATAAAGTGCAAGAAGAGTTGTTTGAGAAAGATGAGTTTATATCAAGAGAGGCTGAGTATAAAACTAATTTTGATATAGCTGAGGAGAGGATTAAGGAGGCTTATGCAATATTAGAAAAAGAAAAAGTAGAAAACATTACTCCTGAAAATATCGTGGCATTAACTAGAGAAATGTACGAGAAAAAAGCAGAAATAAGCCAAGAAGAAATCTCATCAAACATACAAGACTTACAGCAAGCAATGAATGACTTTACCTCAAGCCAAGAAGTCTTACGC
>JANQTT010000013.1 GCA_030731565.1 Rickettsiaceae bacterium
GGGTCATATTTTTCTAGTTTAATTCATAAAACTTTTAACTTATATGCATATGAAAGAAAAGAATCCTGGATTGGTGGATGGACTTTGCTTTATTGGGGCTGGTGGGTATCATGGTCTCCTTTTGTAGCAATGTTTATTGCACGTATTTCAAAGGGAAGAACGGTTAGAGAGTTTATGCTCGGTGTTTTATTTACCCCTACAATATTTACTTTTTTGTGGATGACTATTTTTGGAAATTCAGCAATTTCTATAGCAATTAGTAATGAAGGAAGTGTGTTAATAGATGCTGTAAACAACGATATTACTATTGCGCTTTTTAAGTTTCTTGAATTTTTTCCTTTTACCCCAATATTATCTTTTCTTGGAGTGATATTAATTATAACTTTCTTTGTGAGTTCTGCAGACTCTGGGGCATTAGTGATAACTACCCTTGCTACTAATGGAGAAGAAGATCCACCAATATGGCAAAAAATATTATGGTCATCTGTTATCGCATTAGTTGCTTCTACTTTGCTATTAGCTGGCGGGATAAACGCCCTTCAAACTATGACCATTATAACAGCTTCGCCGGTTCTGGTCGTAATTCTTATGGGAGCTTTTTGTCTAATTAAATCTCTGAGAGAAGATGTATTGCTTCAAATATCTGTAAAGCAGCATAATACAGTGTTGCAATACTCTAATGCAAGCTCAACTTGGCGAGAAAGGCTCCAATCTCTTGTCATGCACCCCCAAAAGAAAGAAGTTGCAAACTTTATAAACAATATTGTAGTGCCAGCATTAGAAGAATTGGCAGAAGAAATGAATGTCTTAGGTATGAATTCATCTTTAGAAAGGTCTAATATTGATTCTATTGTTTTAAAAGTAGAAAAAGAAGAAGCTGAAGATTTTTATTACGAAATAAATGTTAGAAAATATGAGGTCCCCGAATACTCTATTGTTAGCAATGAAAAATTCTACAGGGCAGAAGTTTTTTTACTAAGTGGCGGGCAAGGGTACGATGTTTTTGGTTATACTAAACAACAAATAATTGCAGATGCATTAACCCAGTATGAAAAGCATGTCCATTTCTTGCACCAATCAATAGGAGAGAAATGTTCTCGCGAAAAATAATGCCATTTTTCACTACATACTCATGTTCATTACTTTATCGAATGCTTCAAGGAATTTGTCACGTCCTTTAACCATTGCTTCCATGGTGTTTTTGGCTTCCGTAGTAGCTGTAAGTAACTCTATAAGGGAAGCCTCGCCTATAAGAGATTTTCTGGCAGTTTGTTCATGATTTGATACAGAATTTCTGATAGCGTTTACTGTATTTCCAACAATCCCACTAGATATCCCATTAGCGGGAACAGAAAAAGAGGTCTCTCCTTGTTTTGCCCCTTGAATGCGGCTTAAAATTTGGTCAGGACTCATATTTGCAAAACTATTAAACTGCTTTTCAACGGTGTTATGAAATGACACAGCCCTGTTTATTGGTGTCTCTGCAACTTCTAGCTTCGGTCTATCTTGAATTTGTGCATAACTTTGCTGAGCTAATAATCCAACGCTATCTACTGTCATAATTATCTACCTATTGCATCGATTGTTTTTTGAGTTAAAGAACCAGTAACTTCCATAACGCCTAGATTTGCTTCATAACCACGCTGGGCTTCTGCGGCATCCGCGCGTTCTATTTCTCTGGTAATATTAGGATATTTTACATAGCCTTCTGCATTGGCCGCTGGATGATGTGGGTCAAATTTTATAATAAAATCAGAATTATCCACATCTACTTTTTTTGTACTAATTACGTTCGCGCCAATTTTTTTATTATATTTATTTTCAGCAAAAATAACCTTTCTTCGATAAGCATCAGCTCCAGGAGTTGCGCCAGTTGAGTCTTCGTTGGCAATATTTTCAGCTGCAATTTTCAAGCGCTCTGATTGAAACCGTGCTCCATGCCTTGCAATTGCGGAAGCTTTTTTTAGGTCATCGGCAAAAATAGTTAAAGGAGTCTGGGCTCCAATTAAAATCGCGATGATAATACCAAAAAACTTATTCATATTATTTACCAACTACCGTTCCGTATAGCGAATTTAACGTAGCATAACCTTTGACTGCAACATTATAGTCATTTTTATTTTGCGAAATTTTAGACATCTGCTGGGCCATCGAAACATTATTTCCATTCTTTTTTATTTCATATGGATCTTTTAGCTTGTGGCTAGAAAATTTTTTATCTGAACCCTTACTCCCGCTGATATGTTTTGATGATGTTCTGGCTAAGACGACTTTCTTTGAAGTTCCTCCTTTCCCGAGGAGATCATTAAATTCATCCGGCATTTCCACTTCATCAGCTTTATAACCAGGCGTATTAACATTTGCAACGTTTTGCGCTAAAGTTTTATGACGAAATGCACTTAGTTCTAAGTAAGATTTAAACAAATCATTAGTACGATATTTTTTTACCTCGCGCATATCTGGCTTGTACAGGGCGATATGGTTAGAGGGTTGTTTTGCTTCCGCAGAAACAGAAAGAAATGCAACTAATATGATTAAAATTGATCTCACAAATAATACCGCAAATTTCGCTAGTTTCATAATTTCACGTTAACGCGAATTATTGTAACTTAAGATAAAATATTTAACAAATAATTTTTATATTTTTATGTGAATTTATACAGTAAATTTTGGAAATTTTTTGTTAAAAAGTTACTAATTTCTATGGAATGGCAAAACTTTGCTATTTTCGCGTTGATAAATTTTGGGTTTTAGTGTAGCTAATTAATGTATAAACGCTAAAAAATAATAAAAAATAGAATATGCTGCACAATACTGCAATACTTGCTGAATACTTGCCAATAGCCATTTTTTTGGGGATTGCAACGTTATTGTCAGTAATCATTATGGTATTGCCTAAAATCTTGGCAAAAGAAACTCCCCAAAAAGATAAATTATCGGGGTATGAATGTGGATTCGAGCCTTTTGATGATGCAAGAGGACAATTTGATATTCGTTTCTATTTAGTTGCTATTTTGTTTATCATTTTTGATTTAGAGGTAGCTTTTTTGATACCTTGGGCAATAAACCTAAAAGCTATTGGTCAATTTGGCTTTTGGTCGATGATGGTTTTTTTACTTGTACTTACCGTTGGGTTTATTTACGAATGGAAAAAAGGAGCTCTTGATTGGGAATAATTTAGAGAAAGTTTTATGGAAAATATGTTGAAAAATCAAGATGAACTCTTTAAACAAGAAATTTCCAATAGAGGGTTTGTAATCACAAAAGTTGATGACTTAATCGGCTGGGCAAGGGCTAATTCTTTGTGGCCAATGACGTTTGGTTTGGCTTGCTGCGCTGTAGAAATGATGCAAGCAGCAGCTAGTAGGTATGATATGGATAGATTCGGTTTTCTTTTTCGGCCAAGCCCAAGACAAGCAGATCTTATGATTGTCGCTGGTACACTTACGAATAAAATGGCTCCTGCGATGCGCAAAGTTTATGATCAAATGGCTGATCCAAAATATGTTATATCGATGGGAAGCTGCGCTAATGGAGGTGGTTATTATCATTATTCTTATTCTGTTGTAAGAGGATGCGATCGCGTTGTACCAGTTGATGTATATGTTCCTGGATGCCCCCCAACGGCTGAAGCTCTGATATATGGCCTTATGCAATTACAGCGCAAAATTAAACGAACAAGTAAATTTAAGGGGTAATAATGGATTTTACGCATATTATTGAAAAATTTGCTAAAGATAATAATTTGGATCTTACCCCAATTCAAATTGAAGGATTTACTGCGTATAAAACATCAAGAGATGGGTTGAATTCGCTGTTGAAATTTGCGAAAGAAAGCAAGGATTTACGCTTTACAATTCTAACGGATTTATTTGCCGCTGACTTTCCAGCGCGGCTAAATAGATTTGAAGTTGTTTATAGCCTTTTAAGCTTAAAACTGAATAAAAGGTTACTATTTAAAATTGAAGTAGATGAAGAACAGTCACCTTTTTCTATTGCGAATTTGTTCAGCGCCGCATGTTGGTATGAACGGGAAGCTTTTGATATGTTTGGTATCAATTTTGATGGATGTCCTGACTTGCGTAGAATTTTAACAGATTATAGTTTTGTTGGCCATCCTTTGCGTAAAGACTTTCCGCTGACTGGGCATTTGCAGATAAAATACGATGAAAAACTAGAGAAAGTAGTATATGAACCTGTGTTGCTTGAGCAAGAATTTAGAAACTTTGATTTTTCTTCACCTTGGCAAGGACCGGGCAAGTATAAACTCCCTGGCGACGAGAAAGCAACAAAATAGGGCCTAAAAGAAATTATGGAAGAAGAGACAAAAAACAACTCTAAAAGAAAAACGACTACCATTAATTTTGGACCTCAACATCCTGCGGCTCATGGCGTGTTGCGCCTTATTTTAGAAATGGATGGGGAGGTGATTAATAAATCTGATCCTCATATTGGCCTGCTACATAGAGGTACTGAAAAGCTAATTGAGCATAAAACCTATGCACAAGCTGTCCCTTATTTCGATCGTCTGGACTATGTATCACCAATGTGCCAGGAGCACGCATATGCGCTTACTGTTGAGAAATTATTAAATTGTGAAGTACCAAAGCGCGCACAATACATAAGGGTTCTATTTTCTGAACTTACTAGAATACTTAATCATACAATGAATATTGGTACTCAGGCTGTTGATCTTGGTGCAACAACCCCGCTATTATGGCTTTTTGAAGAGCGCGAAAAAATAATGGAATTTTACGAACGCGTTTCCGGATCGCGTATGCATGCGAATTATTTTAGGCCTGGAGGTGTTGCTCAAGATTTACCAGATGGTTTGCTTGAAGATATAGAGGTTTTTAACAATAATTATTTAAAAATTTTAGCGGATGTTGAAACGCTTTTAAATAACAATAGAATATGGAAACAAAGGCTTGTTGGGGTTGGGGTGGTAAGTCAAAAACAAGCAATGGATTGGGGCTTTTCAGGACCAATGCTTCGAGGATCTGGAATTGAATGGGATCTTCGTAAAAGTAATCCTTATGATGTATATAATGAACTTGATTTTGATGTTCCAGTTGGAACGCAAGGTGATTGCTATGATAGATATCTAGTTCGCGTTGAAGAAATGTATCAATCCGTTAAGATTATCAATCAATGTCTTCGTAAAATTCCAAAAGGTCCAGTCAAATCGATAGATTCAAAAATAACTCCTCCAACAAGATCAGAAATGAAAGAGTCTATGGAAGCGATGATACATCATTTCAAATTATATACAGAAGGATATAACGTGCCTGCAGGAGAGGCATATGGGGTAGTAGAAGCTCCAAAAGGAGAATTTGGTGTCTATTTATATTCCGATGGCTCAAATAAACCATATAGGTGCAGGATAAAAGCTCCAGGTTTTGCGCATTTACAAGGGCTGGATTTTATGGCAAAAGGCCATTTAATGGCAGACGTAGTTTCAATTATTTCTAGTTTAGATATAGTATTTGGAGAAGTTGATAGATGACAAGCGAAAAACAATTTTCCTTTAACAAAGAAAATCTGAAAAAAGCGCAAGAAATAATTGCAAAATATCCAGATGGCAGACAAAAAAGTGCTATGTTGCATCTTTTAAATATTTCTCAATAACAAAACGGTGGGTGGCTTTCTGTTCCTGCGATGGAGTATGTAGCAAATTATATTTCAGAACCATATATGCGTGTATATGAAGTGGCTACATTTTATACGATGTACAATCTTAAACCTGTTGGAAAATACCATATTCAAGTATGTGGAACTACTCCTTGCTGGTTAAGAGGAGCGGCCGAAGTAATGAAAACCTGTGAAAAACTGACAGGGGTAAATTGCGGGGAAACATCGAAAGACGGAATGTTTACAATCTCTGAGGTTGAGTGTTTGGGAGCTTGTGTAAATGCTCCGATTGTGCAAATTAACGATGATTATTATGAAGATTTGGACTCAAAAAAATTAGAAGATTTAATAAAAAAATTAAAAGCAAAAAAAGCGTAATATTATGTCTTTAACTTTAAATATTACTACTATGTTGGTTAGTTGTTCTACATAACTACTGCCGTCCTGAAACAAGTGGATTTGTTGCATGGATGGTTTTTGGATTGTATCCGAGTCATCCTGAATTTATTTCAGGATCTCAAGAAGACGCGTTATATTGCAAGAAGATGCTAAAAACAAGTTCAGCATGACTATAAAGTGAAAGTAAAGAGGAAAATTTTATTATAAGCCGAGCCATGCAACAATTCCAAACAAGTTCAGAATGACGTGACGGTGGGTTGTAGTGTCTATATTTAGTTAAGAATGCCTAATATAAAACCTTAGGAAATAAATATGAAAAAAATAATATTTACAATATTAATTTCAACTTTGATAACAGCGAATGCCTTTGCTAAGTTTGCAAGTAATGGTTTCTTAGTTGAAGAAAAAACTCTCGACTTTTCACATACAATTCGCTCAAATGTATGTGAAGGTGCTATTGGATATCCAGTATTATCAAATAGCAGCGAAGAATTAATTATGCAAATTAATGATGAGATTCACGACTTTATTGAATTGTATGCAGTATGTAATCAGAATCCAAACAGTCCTTTTTCTGTAAAGTTTGATATACCAGAATCAGGTACTAAAGAATATTTTAGCATTAGATGGATAACAGAAAAAAATGATAAACCATGGCGCATCGATGTTTTAACTTTTAATAGGGATACAGGGGCGCTGCTTGATTTAAACGATGTCTTTAATATGCTGAGCAATAATATGATGGGCGAAATAATTAAACTTTCAGATGGGCACCTTTCAAGATCTTCTAAATGGGATAAATTTGTAGAGAAAATTGAAAAAAGAGATATTCAATTTTATATTGAAAAAGGACAATGGTTTCTTATATTTAATGCTACCCCAAATCGTCAAACTGTAGTGGATGTAAAAATTCCAGAATATTTCTTAAAAGGGGGAGACCATGATCGCGGATAAAGATAAAATTTTTACCAATTTATACGGCAAAGAATCTCCAGGCTTGGAAGCTGCACAAAAACGAGGTGATTGGGATAGTACTAAAAGCTTAATCAAAAAAGGCCGTGATTGGATAGTTGAACAAGTAAAAAACTCTGGCCTAAGGGGGCGAGGCGGTGCTGGGTTTTCGACTGGAATGAAGTGGTCTTTTATGCCAAAAGATCATCCAAAGCCTTCATATTTGGTAGTTAATGCTGATGAGTCTGAGCCAGGTACCTGTAAAGATAGAGATATAATTAGATATGACCCACATAAACTAGTTGAAGGTTGTGTTTTAGCCAGCGTAGGTATTGGAGCGCATGTGTGTTATATATATATACGTGGTGAATTTTATAATGAAGCATTAGTCCTGCAAAATGCTATTGATGAGGCTTATGCTGCAAAACTAGTTGGAAAAAACGCATGTGGTTCTGGCTATGACATTGATATTTATTTACATAGAGGGGCCGGCGCATATATTTGCGGAGAGGAAACGGCGCTTCTTGAAAGCTTGGAAGGAAAAAAAGGCCAGCCACGTTTGAAGCCTCCATTTCCTGCTGGAGCTGGCCTATATGGCTGCCCAACTACTATTAATAATGTAGAATCAATAGCCGTCGTGCCAACTATCCTGCGGCGCGGTGCTGAGTGGTTTGCTTCGCTTGGCAAAGAAAATAATACAGGAAGCAAACTATTTTGTATTTCAGGACATGTGAATAAACCATGTAATGTAGAAGAAGAAATGGGAATTCCACTTAGGGAATTAATTGAAGAACACGCCGGAGGTATCCGCGGCGGTTGGGATAATTTAAAAGCCATTATTCCGGGCGGCTCATCAGTTCCTTTGATACCAAAAGATGTGTGCGAAACTGTCACCATGGATTTCGACTCTTTAAGGGAAGCTGGATCTGGGCTTGGCACGGGCGGACTAATTGTCATGGATCAATCAACTGATATCATTTTTGCAATCGCTCGTTTGAGTAAATTTTATATGCATGAATCTTGCGGGCAATGTACGCCATGCAGAGAAGGTACTGGATGGATGTGGAGAGTAATGATGCGGTTAGTTCGAGGAGAGGCTAGAGTTGAAGAAATTGATGAGTTACTAGATGTCACTAAACAAGTTGAAGGACATACAATCTGCGCTCTTGGTGATGCTGCAGCTTGGCCTATACAAGGGTTAATTAGACATTTTCGAGATGAAATTGTTGATAGAATTCATTCAAATAAAATTTAAAGATTTTTTATGAGAACAAATTTTTTTGTTGCTGTGGTAATAACAGCAATATTAGGACTTTCAACCCTGTATTGGCAAAGTAATAATACTGAAATATTTTATCATACTGAAAATGAATATGGGCCAATTTGGGTATATGATTCAAAAGGTATCAGGTGCATGTCATTTCTTGAACCGCCAGCTCCTATCATTCAGAGCTGCATGTCTTTATCAAATAAAAAGGCTGTATTATTTGATTATGCGCAAATGTTTTTAAGTACATTGTTTATCAAGGAAGACCCAAGAAAAATTTTGATTATAGGACTTGGAGGCGCAACTATCCAAAAAGCTTTAAACATTTTAGTTCCAAATGCAAAAATTCATACCGTTGAAATCAACTCAGATATTCCAACAATTGTTGAAAAATATTTTGGTTATGAATTTAATCATACTAATAGAATTTTTGTTGAAGACGGTGTGCAATACGTTAAAGACTCACCACCTAATAGATATGACCTTATTTTAATCGACGCATTTAGTAGAGAATATATCCCCGAAGGGTTTTTAACTCGTGAATTTATGAATAACGTAAAAAAAACTCTAAAGACAAATGGCGTAGTCGCGATTAATACTTTTATTTCTAGTAAGAAATCAGAACTTGAGTCAGAGCTATTTAAAGATATATTTGGTAAATATTATAATCTTAAAAAAGCTAATTCAAGGGTTATGGTAGCCCAAGCAAATAATAAGCTACCGGAATACCAAGAAATCGCTGTAGACTCTAATTTATGGTTATATAGAATGGCAGAGATTGGAATTAATCAAACCGCTTTATTATCGCTTTATAAGGATTCTTTAAGAGAATAACATTATTTCTAGTCCAGCTCTCTTCCAAGTTCCATTAATACTTCAGTTCTTTCATGATGAATATAGCGGTGATCTAATCCATGTTTAATTGCTAAATCAAAATATTCAAGCGCTTCTTCTAGTTTGCCTAAAGCCCTGAGACATTGGGCTTTTTCGTAATATGACTGTCGCAATAGTGCATTTCTATGTTGTTCTGGTGATAAAGAATAAAATGCTTTTACCAGGTGATTGTACTTAATTGCTTGATCAAACGAGTCTATAGCTTCCTTGTATTTACCAAGATGATGCAGAGCTATACCTTTTTCAGAATGAGCTTCTGGATGACTTGGAACATACTTAAGTAGTTTATTAGCTACAGATATTGTTTCTTTCCGATTGATAGTAGGACTACTTACCATGACCAATTCTTTTTCTAATTTTTCAATTTTCTGGGTATTCACAGTTGAACAGCCTAAAGAAAAAAACACAAGAACAGAAAAAGTTATTAATTGTTTCATATTGCAAAACAGGCTTCTTTACAATTTATTTATACAGCAGGCATTTCTATCTACCTACAAAATTTTCTTTACACAGAGGTTATAAAATAGTTTACCAAAAATACTATGACAATAAAGTATTTTCTAAACCCTTAGTGAATAGATATAAGCTTGTATATTGTCTTTAACAAACTGTTAAAGAAGAACTATGACAACAAAATCCTTTAAAGTACAAATAGCTGAAATAATCCGAGATTCTACTCATAATTTAGTAATTACTGAAGATAATGAACTTGATAATGAGGTTTATTTTAGCAGATTGAAGTATTTTATCGGTGAGCTTGAAGGGGTAAGAAATGAAGCCTATCTGGATGGAATACCAGATCCAAGAAATCCTGCAAAATTTATTTCAGCTGAAAAGTTTTATAATTTCAGCATTGAAAAACAAACTCAAATAAAGAAAGAATATTTCGAAAAGCATCAAAAAAAACCTGTAACAACGGTCGGTATTGGTGCCAATATTGAATCAGACAAAATAAAAGAAAGATTTGACAAAATACTTGGAGAACCTGGTTTAATGCATTTAGTCTATTATGGAAAAGCAGAGCTTACGGATGAGCAAGTTGCTATAATATTTAAGGATTGTATTAGCACTAGAGTAGAAGAACTCCGCAGAATATATAAGTCAGACTGGGATAAGCTAAGGGTAAATGAACGAATTACTATCATAAGTCTTTATTTTAATAATAAAAATTTAGCTGGCGGTCATACAAATTTTTATAATTATATTACAAATTATATTAAAACTGGTGATCTGGTTTATTTAAAACAGGCAGTGAATGAAGTAGAAAAAAAATCGAATCCAAAAAGATCTCTTGGAATACAAAATAGAAGAGACGCTGAAGGAGAATTACTTGCCTCTTATAAATCTTCGGCTTATACCAGACCCAATGAATCACCAGATTCTGCAAAAGTTACTGTAGCTGAGGCTGGAAAAACGGTTATTCCATTAAATAACGATCGTCCAATAACTAGGATAAATTCAGATTATTTTATTTGGCGTACCAAAATGGATAATAAAGTTAGAAATGAGCATGTTTTGCGCGAAGGCAAGATATATAGAAAAGATAATCCACCAGATTATTCACCAGGTAGTGCGAATAATTGTAGATGTTATCAGGAAGAAGTGCCTGATTACATTTGTATAAAAGACAAAAAACTTGATAAAGCGTTTGAATTATATTTATGCAGAGGAATAAAACACCCGATTCTATTTATATAGTCATTTACTTTAAAAATTGGACGTCGTTACTTATCGCTCCTAGCCTCATATCCAAATTAAATGACTATAGAATAACACTTTAATCATACCATTTGTAAGAAAAAATACTGTATAAAACAAATTATAGAGTTATTAGCTGAGGTCTGTTATAGTTTGTCCCTATTTAAAATTAATTATATTATTTGAAATATGGAAGTTATTGTAATAATAAACCAATACCTTTGGGACTATATATTGCTTGTTTTGCTTTTGGGAACAGGGATTTATTATACTTTAAAACTAAAAGCAATCCAGTTTAGGTTGTTTCCTAATATTATTATGAATGTTATTAATAGCGCATTACAAAAAAATGAACCAAGCTCGGGCGGAATCAGCTCATTTCAAGCATTAACAACTGCAATTGCAGCACAAGTAGGAACTGGTAATTTAGCTGGCACGGCAACGGCAATTGTGGCAGGCGGTCCTGGGGCGATATTTTGGATGTGGTTTAGCGCATTTTTTGGTATGAGTACTATTTTTGCTGAGAGCATTCTTGCGCAAAAATACAGGACTAAGGTTGGTGATGAAATTGTTGGCGGGCCAGCTTATTATATTGAGAAGGGTCTTGGTAATAAGAAATTAGCAATATTTTTTGCAATATGTATCATACTAGCTCTAGGATTTATTGGCAATATGGTCCAGGCAAACTCTATCAGTTATGCATTTAATATAGCATTTGATTCCACGCCGTGGGTTATAGGTATCGCAGTAGCAATTATAGTAGGGTTAGTTATTCAGGGAGGTATTACTAGAATTGCATCTTTTACTGAAATGCTAGTTCCGATTATGGCTGTAATATATATATTTGGCTGTATTTATATAATTATACTAAGATCTGAGTATATTTTGCCAGCATTTAAATCAATATTTGAATCGGCTTTTAGATTTGAATCAGCGACGGGCGGCGTAGCTGGTATTACAATACGTGAAGCAATGCGCTATGGGGTAGCTCGGGGATTGTTTTCTAATGAAGCTGGCATGGGGTCAACCCCGCATGCTCATGCAGCAGCAAAAGTAAGCGATCCAAACAAGCAAGGAGAAGTGGCAATTTTTAGCGTATTTTTTGATACGTTTATAATTCTTACGCTTACTGCCCTGGTTATTTTAACATCTAGTTTTTACCTTGAAATGGTAGAGCTTCCCAAGGAAGAATGGACAGATTCTATTGCACTAACCCAATCAGCATTTATGAGCAGTTTTGGTCATAATGGAAAATATTTTATAGCTATAATTTTATTTTTCTTTGCCCTTTCAACGATTATTGGTTGGTATTATTTTGCCGCAATAAACGTTAAATATTTATTTGGTGATAAAGCTATAAAACTATTTAGATTTCTGGTTGTTCTATGCGTATTCTTTGGTACTACCATGAAAGTAAACCTATTATGGGAATTAGCAGATACATTTAATGGCCTGATGTGTATCCCGAACCTCATCGCTCTTCTAGCGCTTAGCGGGCTGGTAATAAAGACGGTGGATAAAGCGGGTAAGTAAAATAAATTATTAGGTATTACTTGACAATGGTAAAAAATATAACGCCGTTAGGCTTGCTTAATATATTTTTCGTACTTATTTTTTTCATTTTTATATTTATCAGCATCAGGTAGAGGATCCTTTATTTTTGTTATATTAGGGCTTTTTTCAGATAGTTCTTTATTGATTTCAACCCATCTAATCAGGTCAGGTGATTCCTCGCTGATAGCATCAATTGGGCATTCAGGTACGCAGACTCCGCAATCAATGCATTCATCAGGGTTGATCACTAGCATTAATTCGTGCTCATAGAAGCAATCAACAGGGCATACTTCTACGCAGTCTGTATACTTACATTTAATGCATTCATCAGTAACAACGTAAGTCAATTTATTCTACCATTATTATATTTTATATTATTAAGTAAAATTCTAGTGCGCATCAGTAATGATAGTAAAAAAAAGCAAATAAAACTAGCAAACATTATCATTAACGGTAGTAGAATAGAGCTGTGGATTGAAGGCCCAGACATTTTAAAAACACTAGCTGGTTGGTGAAGGCTATACCAGATATCTACAGAAAATTTTACGATTGGGATATTAATAAAACCGATTATGGCAATTACTGAGGCTGGCTTTTCCGCTCTTAATATATTTGTACCGCTATTTGTAACAGATATATAACTTAAATATAATAAAAATAATATAAGCATTGATGTAAGCCTAGCATCCCAAACCCACCAAGTCCCCCAAATTGGCTTGCCCCAAAGCGAGCCAGTAACAAGAGTAATGAGTGCAAATGCCGCGCCAATTGGCGCGGAGGCTACTGACATCAGATACGATATTCGGGTTTTCCATACTAAGCTAGAGAAGCTACAAATAGCCATAAAGCTATATATTCCAAGGCTCATCCATGCTGATGGCACATGTACATACATGATTCTGACCATCTCTCCTTGCTGATAATCTGCTGGAGAGGAAAATAGTGCAAAATAAAGCCCAACGCTTAACACAAAAGGGAATAATATTGCCAAAAGTGGAATAAGTGTTTTTTCTACTTTAGCAAAAAACTGCGGAGTAAGAAACTGTATAGTCATTTGAGTTGAATTAGCATATATTTTTAGATTGCCTTTATAAATTTATTTATCACCTTTTTAACTTCAAATGGGATAGCCTTGAAAGCTAAAAAGCTAAAAACTAAATTTTAAAATACTTCCTATAAACATACGCTAATTCAACTCAAATGACTATAACATTATCTAATTATAATTGTTGATAAAATATTTTGGTTATATTGTTCATTTCTATGAGTGCACCTGCGAAAGCTTGGGTAATTATCTTCCAGTTCGTAAGTATCATCATTGATATTAACTTTAATTTCTATGTTTTCTTGTTTAACCTTTGCTCTGACGTATGCTGGGAGGTCAAACATATAGTGATTCTGGTTATTTGACGGTATAAAGAACTTTTTATACTCTATACCATCATTAACAAAATCTTGATAATATTTTTCATCAACTTCGTATGATTTTTGTTGAATAGATGGGCCTATAAGAGCTTTTATATCTATTGCACCGCGTTGCTTCATTTTATTGTGCAATTGTGTAATTATATTATTTTTAGCGCTTTTCCAGCCGCAATGAGCTGTTCCTATAACAGATCCGTCAGAACTAGCGAGCAATACTGGAACGCAATCTGCAGTTAATATGCCTAGAGCAACGTCCTTTCTTGTCGTTATAGATCCGTCTGCTTCCTGGTGAGCTGGATGGTCTATATCATCAACGTCTAATATTTTAGTGCCATGAACTTGTTTTAAAATCACTAGCTCACGTGCATTGTATTCGCCTTTTATTGTATCAATATTTTTCTGGATTTCTGCTAAAATTGCAGCATTTTCAGCTTTATGTTTGCTGTATTTTCCACTTGATGCTTTATAAGTTTTATCAAAAATTTTATAATAAACTTTGTCTTTTATAAATTCGATTTCCATAATGATACTAAGCTTGCTATATGAGTTTTGACATAAATAAATTATCAGATAACCAGAAAAAATACAATCTATTAGATAGTATAAAAAATGAGCTTAAAAATCATTTTGCACTTACTGTCTGTGTTGGAGCGGAAATAGAATTTTATTTAAATAATGTGCAAGATATTCCTATGCTCGAGGTAATGGTAGGGCATAAAATAAAAGCTGAAAAAGGCCAAGGACAATACGAAATCGACCTACCACCATCCACGGATCCCGTAAAATACTCAAAGTATATTGATCTAGTTCGAAAGAAGATAATTTTTGGAGCTAATGAACTAGGTGGTTATGCCGATTTTAGTTCTAAACCATATAAAGATGATTATGGCAATAGTATGCATATACATTTGAATTTTCAGGAAGATGAAAATATAGAGAAATATGCTAGAATGCTATGCTATTATTTGCCAGAAAGTCTATCCATATTCTTACCAAAAGAAGAAGACTGGAATCGTCTTGATGAAAGGTTCATGGCGCCAACTCACATTTGTTATGGGGGGAACAATAGGACTGCAGCTATCAGAATCCCTGATTCTTTGCCAAGAAGACTGGAACATAGAGTCCCGGCGGCAAGTGCAGATCCGGCATTTGTTATTTATGTAATTCTAGCGTCAATAGTAAAAGGTTTAACTTTACCTATAGAAACAACAGCATATTCAAAAATATTCGGGAATGCTTTTGATAAACAATATGGTTTAACCAAAATAGTATAAGCTTAAATCACACTATATTTTGAACAATTTAGTTGTATCTGGGTATTTATATAGCTTACTTTCTATACAAATAGTAGACTAAAACATAGTAAATTAATTTAACGTAATTTACTATGGTACTGTCGGCACAGTTATAAAAAGATGTATTTTGGAAGATTTTTGAGCGAAAACCATCCTAAAATTTGTAGGAATAGTTTATCTATTTCAAAAATTTTAGGATGATTTGTAGCCAAAAAGAGCCTAAATAGGTTTTTTATAACTGTGCCGGCAGTACCATAAACAGCGATTAACTTATTTTTGTATTAAACTATGTCAGATATATTAAATATTATTCTTCTGGTGACCCTTCCTATTGTTGCATTCTTTTTATATAGACGCATTAGAAGTGGTTCTAGAAACAACAACATTAAATTACTTTTGACAAAGCCCAATCTCAAGAAGCATATGCAGCAAAGAAATACCCTAAAGATGAAGAAGTGACTTTATCTTTAGAAGAAAAAATAAATCTATCTTGGCAATTTCTCATAAATATAACAGAGCAAATTTTGAATAAATTTTCTAAACAAGATAAAAATATAGTCTATGAAGCTGGGCAAAAAATGAATAAACATGGTATGACTTATCAACATGATGTCAAGCAAGAAGCAAAATTAACAATAAATGTAATTAGGGCTAGAACCAGGCAGCAGGCGCAAGACAAGGGGCGTGCTCGTTAAACATACCATGCCCTCAAATCAAATATTACCCATTGCTCGTCGCTCACGTATTATTATAGGCTACGCTCCTTGCCCTCGCTCCTAGCGCTAATTTAATTTAAAGAAATGGTATTATTTATATTTCTTATCAAAAATATTCATTAGTATAAAAGTTAAAATTGCGAAGAACGAAACATAAAATATAGGAAATAATAATAAACCAAAATTTTTCATAAAGAACAAGCATATGAAATTTGCTGTTCCTGACATTAACATTGATCCAGAAGTATGCCCAAGGCTTATGCCTCTATACCTGTCATTTACGTTAAACGCTTTTACAATTACGCCATGAGCAAGAGCATTAAATGGGGCAACTGAGATTGCAAGTAATATACATGCAAGCAAAGTTAAATTAAATAATTCAGAATATATTGAAATTATAAGTAACATAATGGAAAACAGCGTTAATAATATACTCGATTTTAAAACCAAACCTAGCGACAACCTATCTGCTAAGAGCCCGGAAAGTGGCATGGTTATACCAAAAACCATTACAATTAGTACTGAAAATGTAGTAATAATCTCACTAGTTTTTGGCACTATGATGGGTAGGTAATGTTTCATGAATAAAATAGAAATTTGATAGGTGACACCAAACCCACCGGCAAGTAATATTACTAATAATAAGGTTCGCCATTTTTCCATTATAAAAACAATTAAATTATTAAATTCCAATCCAGCTTCTTTTGCTTTGATAAAATCAGGTGTTTCCTCTAAATATTTCCTATAATATATGGTAATTAGTGCAAGTGGCATGGATAGTAAAAAGGGAATACGCCAACCCCACTCGGGAAAAATTGAAGAGTTAAAAAAGTTTGTAGATGCAATTCCGAGTACAAGCCCGCATACTCCTGTAGCTCTAGCAATAGTAGAGGCTGTATAATGGTGTTTTTTACCTAAATGTTCAATGACATATATAGCGGCACCATCATATTCTCCAGCTACAAAAAATCCTTGTAAAAAGCGACATAAAATTAAAATTTGCGTACTGATAAAACTAATGGAGTTATACTCTGGTAGAAGACCGATTGTAAGAGTTGGAATAGCAATTCCAATCATTGTAATCCTTAAAGATGTTTTTCTACCATACAAGTCTCCAATACGACTAAAAAAGATCGAACCTAAAGGCTTGGCGAAATATGAAAGCGCATAAATTGCAAAAACGTACTTCAAACTTTCAAGTTTTTCGAATCCTGGGAAGAATTTTTCTGCAATAATACCTGCTGAAAATACGTATAAGCTATAATCATAATATTCTACTATAGTGCCTAAAAATGCGCCGGTAATCTTTTTCTTATTTTCCTTCATTACCTAACCTTTTTAGATATTCTTTTTTTATTATTTCTTGTATCTCTTTAACTGCCTTTTCAAAATTGTCATTTATTACTACATAATCATAATGATCTGCATGAGACATAACTTCAGCTGCAACTTGCAATCTTTTTTCAATATCGTAATTACTATCTTGTCCTCTATTCTCTAGCCTTTGCCTAAGAATTTCGAGCGAAGGAGGAACGATAAAAATACTTATTACGCTGCCATTTAAATTTTGTTTGATCTGCCTAGCGCCTTGGTGATCAATATCAAATAATACGCTGTATCCATTTTCTAGCATTTCATTTACATGCTTTTTTGGTGTGCCATAGAAATTTCCATAAACTTCAGCATGCTCAAGGAATTCATCAGAATTTTTCAATTCCAGAAATTCTTCAATTGTTTTAAAATAATAATCTACACCTTCTTGCTCATTTGGTCTTGGTTTTCTAGTTGTAACAGATACTGAAAGTATAATATTCTTGTTATCATTAAGTATTATTTTAGATATTGAAGTTTTTCCTCCACCAGATGGTGCTGAAAGGATAACTATCATCGCTTTACATTGCACGTTTTTTACCATATCTTTAATATGAATTATCCCGGGCTAGTATAATGGCAAATGCAAAAAAAACAATAATTATTACCGGCGCTTCAAGCGGCCTTGGGGCAGCACTTGCGATAAAATATTCGGCGAGTGGGAATAACCTTTTTTTAATTGCTAGATCCGAAGAGAGATTAAATAAAGTAGCTGAAAAGTGTCGCGGTAATGGTGCAAATGTTACCAATATAATAGTTGATATAACTGACGCTGATGCAATGCAAAGCCATATTGAAGAAATTGCTGGTCAATATAAAATTGATATAGTTGTTGCTTGCGCTGGAATTTCTGCTGGAACGCTTGATGGTCCAGAGACTACAATGCAAACAAATAAGATATTTGCAACTAACTTGGGCGGTGTGTTAAATACCATTTTGCCAGTTCTACCGCATATGATCCAAATGCAAAGTGGAAATATTGTTATTGTAAGTTCAATGGCCGGCTTCCTTGGCCTGTCGAGCGCGCCATCTTATTCTGCGAGTAAAGGCGCAGCGAGGTTATTCGGGCAAGCGCTACAAGGTTACCTTAAAGCTTATAATGTTTATGTATCAACAGTAATCCCTGGATATATCAAAACACCAATGACTGCGGTCAATGCTTTTCCTATGCCCTTTATGCTCTCTGCCGATAAAGCAGCAAGTAAAATCGTACGAGGGGTTGCCAGGAATAAGAATGTAATCGCTTTTCCTTTAATAATGCTTTTTTTTCTTAAGCTACTTACCTTATTTCCAAGTTCTTTGATTTCATACATAAATTCGAAATTACCTGGTAAACCGGCTTTCGACAAATCATCTTCGAAATAAAAAACGTTACAATTTTACAATAACCTGACTTCGAATTTATGAGATGATATTAATACTTTTTTAAAAAACTATACAAAAATTATATCTATAGTAATTTGTACAAATTAATTTAGTTATTTTGAGTGGTTACTATGAAAAAAATTATATTGTCTGCAATTGCGAGTACGTGCTTTTTAACTTCTGCTGCAAATGCCGTTGAAAGTGATTTCTTTGTAAAAGCAAATTTAGCATATTCGAAGTTAAATAAAACAAATGGGGCTAAATCTAAGAACGATATCGCGTTTGGGGTTGGTCTTGGTTATAATTACTTGGATAATGTTAGAATTGATCTTACTTTTGATCACTTTGTGAATCCAAAATTTAAAAGTAAAAGCAAAACTATTTCTGGCGATCTGAATACTTTGCTTTTGAATGCTTTTGTTGACTTGGCTGATATAAGTATTGCTAAGATATTTGCAGGTGCTGGTATAGGGGTTGGTCAAGCACAAGCAAAAATATCTGGGTCTGCAGATCCAGTAGAAAATGGCAAAGCAAAAAAGAAATACGGAATGGCTTATGCCCTGTACCTTGGAACAGGAGTGGAATTTGCACCTGGTATTACCGCGGAAGTAACATATAGTTACAGGCGTATGGGGGAAACCAAGAAAATCAATGGTTCTGATGTCAAATTTGAAGGGCAACAGCTGGGCGCTGGTGTAAGGTTTGATCTATAAATTATTAATTTTGAGTAATATCAAAGTATAACGTATTTTAGACTTGGCTTTTCTTTGAGGTTTTAATTGTGGTATTTTTACTATAGTTAGCATTTTACGGTATCCAGTTATATGAGTTATGCTTGATGAAACTGCTCCAGCGATGATAGTATCTGAAGGTGTTGGTCGCAGTCGATTTAAAAATATATTTTTGAAGCGCTGTGGTGTTTAAACTAATTATAAATTTTAGAGGGAATTATGAAAAAAGTATTATTAACAGCAGCAGCTGTATCAGTTCTTGCAACTTCATCTGCATATGCAATGGAAGATATGTTCTACGTAAAAGCGAATGTAGGTTGGTCAAAACTTAATAAAGTTAGCGGGCTAAAATCAAATAATGATGTTCACTTCGGTGTTGGTGCTGGTTACCACGTGATGGATAACGCAAGAGTTGATCTAACTTTTGACCATTTTGTGAACCCAACACACAAGAAGAGTACAGTGAAAGCTAAAGGTGACATCAATAGTTTATTACTAAACGGTTACTTTGATGTGTTTAACGTTGATGCAATTAAAGTTTTTGTCGGTGCTGGTGTTGGTCTTGGCCAAGTTAAAGTAAAATACACAGATAGTTCTGATAGTGATTCTGGTACAGGTAAGCAAAAATATTCATTTGCATTTGCTGGTTATGTTGGTACAGGTTATGAATTTACTAAAGGCGTAACTGGTGAGTTAACATATAGCTACAGAGACATGGGCAAAACTAAAAAGTTTAAGTCTAAAAATGGTAGTGACATGTCTGCCTTACACTACAGAGGTCACCACGTAACAGCTGGTGTAAGGTTTGATATCTAATCCAAACTTATACATCTGAATAACTTTGAAAAGGAGACTAAATTTCTGTCTCCTTTTCTTAACTTTAAATTAAAATAAAACAAGAGATAAAAAATGAAAAAAATATTACTAACAGCAGCAGCTGTATCAGTTCTTGCAACTTCATCTGCGTATGCAATGGAAAATAGCTTTTATATAAAAGCAAATGCAGGTTGGTCTAAGCTGAATGAGATTAAAGATAGTGAAGTTTTAGGAAAATTTAAATTTAAATCGAATAATGACGTTCATGTAGGAGTTGGTGCTGGTTACCACGTTATGGATAACGCAAGAGTTGAATTAATGCTTGACCATTATATAAACCCAACTCATAAAGCTTCATCAACAAAAAATGGAATAACAAAAAGTTTTAAATTAAAATCTGATGCAAATACATTATTATTAAACGGTTTTGTTGATGTTTTTGAAGTAGATGGCATGAAAATTTTTGTTGGTGCTGGTATCGGAGCTAGTCACCTTAAGGGAAAATATACAAAAAATGTAACAGGAGCTCCTATTGCTATCCCTGAAAGTTCCAGTAAATTTAAAGCAGGATATAAATTTGCATTCGCTGGTTATGCAGGTGCTTCTTATAAATTTACACCAGAATTAACTGGAGAGCTATCATATAGTTATAGAAATCTAGGTAAATTGGGTAAAGATAAAGATTTCAAAGATAGTGATAATCCATTTGAGCTAAGAGGCCACCACGTAACAGCTGGTGTAAGATTTGATATCTAATTAAATCGCTAAATTTTTACTAGTAAATTTAAAAGGAGGCTGTTAAGGCCTCCTTTTTTTGTTCAATTTTTTAAATGCTGTTCTGGATGGTGAGGGAATTTAGGAGATTTTTATATCTGATACCAAGTCTTTAGCTTAAATATTACTATGTTGCTCTTCGCTAACCTATATTATGGGACTGCTCCTATTATGGTCATTCTGAACTTGTTTCAGAATCTCAGAAGATAATTATATTGCGATTAAAAAGATCCCGAAATAAATTCGGGATGACCGGCTGGTGGCTTGGGACAAACAGCGAAAAAGAACCATCTTGCGGGGAGTCCCTTTAAAGCGGTAAAAGAGCAATGCTACCTATGAATTTGAGATAAATAATTATATCTCTGACTCTAACAATTTTTCTCCTATAGTTTCAACGCCTTGATCAAGACCAGTATCTTCTTCTGGATTTAATAAAATATCGATAGTTTTGATAAAGCTTGGTACATCTTTTAGTCCAGAATCGCCTTCAGATAGTTTTTTCCCAACGTGATAAAATATCCATGCATCAATACAATATTCTGGGTGCTTGTTCAGGATTTTAAAAGCAGTTTTAGGATAAGTTTCAACAAATTTTTCTAAGCACAAGGTTTTTTTTGCATTTTGACTTATAACGCAAATTTGTTGAAAACACTGCATTTGTGCTTCTTCAATAATTTCGTTAGTTAATTTTGTTAAACTATTTTTTAGAACTTTCACAATGTTTTCAGGAGTTATGTAGGAGTTTAAACCATAACTAAAGAATGTGTTATCCCATTTCCCATTTGCTACAAGGGTAGTGCATTTATTTAGGATTGGTTTTTGTATTGCAGCCTTGATCACTAGAGTTATATTATCCTCTTCATCTATACCTCGCTGGGCTATAAAGCTATATGTAGAATCTTTTTCAGATGTAAATCCTTTAGCGTTTTGATCTAATACCATTTTTATATTATCCATGAGCTGGGTACCTTCTATAGACATAAAAAATTTATTACCCAAAAACCAGGCTTGTTTATACTGCTCAATGCCTAAAGGAACATTGCCTATTTTACAATTTATAAGAGCTAAATTGCTCAATAGTGCTACGGCATACATTGATTGAGCTGGATGTTCTTCTTGAGTATTACTGAGTATAGCAGATTGTACGCTAAGGCTTTTTACCATAAGAGTCCTTGCTAGATTTAGCATTACTAAATCTGAACTTACGTTACACGCCGTTCCCCCAGCTTCAACTGCAGCTGAGGCTATTAACATTGAACTACTATCATATAATTCTTCTCTTATTTTTAAAATGCATAATGTAGCATGGAATTTTGCTCTATCGCTTTCAAATTGAGAAAGAATAAGTGATTCATCGTCGCAAATTTCAGAAAATTTATATTCACTTCCAGTTGTATAACTTTTTTCTTTCCTGTGGTGAGCAATCAGAGGTGAGTTTGAAAACTTTTCTTCGCACTCTATAATACTTTCTAGTCTTTTTAAATCTGACTCAGTATATTTAAACTGTTCAAGTTCTTCTTCAGTTACTCCTGCATCTGATACTATTTTAGAATATATTTTTTTCTTCATGTTTATTGCCTCATTTTTAATTGTTTATAATTAGCCTATAATAACATGATAAATGCTAGAAGTGCAAAAACGTAGTTATTTTTCTTTTATTTGTAACTTATGATTTAATTTTACACAATTTAGGCACTGCCGGCAAAGATATATAAATTGAGTTTTTGAATCTTTTTGGCTGCAAACAAGCTTATATTTTTTGAAATAGCTAACTATTCCTGCAAAATATAAGCTCATTTTCGCTCAAAAATCTCTTTCTATCTTTGCCGGCAGTGCCTAATATACGTTGCCAATTAAATGAATATATCTCTGGTCACATTTTTGTGAGTTAAACTGAATAAAAAAAGCCCAAAACTGAAAGTTCTGGGCTTTTATGTATGCGATAAAATAATGTTCTAACGTTTTGAGAACTGTGTGCTCTTACGCGCTTTACGCTTACCGTATTTTTTACGTTCTACAACCCTAGAGTCTCTTGTTAAAAATCCGTTCTTTCTTAAAATGGCGTGAAAATCATCAGAGATGCAATCAAGGGCTCTTGCGATGCCATGAACGATAGCTCCAGCCTGACCGGTTGTACCACCACCTTTTGTAGTACAGACAACATCATACTGTGCAGTAGTTTTTGTATCAACGAAAGGTTTCATAATAGCGGTTCTATAAGATTCACGTGGAAAATATTCTGAAAAATCTTTGCTGTTTACCGTGATTTTACCTTTACCAGGTTTAACCCAAACTCTAGCAATAGAATTTTTTCTTTTTCCAGTCCCATAACCCCCACCATTTGGTGTGGATTTTTTTGATTTACACTGAACAATTTTTGGTGCTTCAGATGCATGAGCTGCAGTAGCTGGAGCTTTTACTTCTTGTGCTTTTTCTTTTAATTCCTTAAGTGTAGGTACTTCCATGGTGATTACTTCTTATTTTTTGTATTTTTTTCAGCAATATCAAAAGCAACAGGCTTTTGCGCAGTATGTGGATGCTGGGCATCGGCGTAAACATGCAAATTACCAAATTGCTTACTACCCATTTTATTTCTGCTAAGCATTCTTTTAACAGCCATTTGTACGACTCTCTCAGGATATTTCCCTAAAAGAATTTTTCCAGCTGTGGTTTCTTTGATACCGCCTGGGAAGCCAGTGTGCCGATAATAAAACTTACCATCTTTTTTATCTGCTTTATTCCCGGAAAGATAAACATGCTTTGCGTTAATAATTACAACATGATCACCACAATCCATGTGCGGTGTATATGTCGGTTTGTGTTTACCACGAAGCAGAATAGCTGTTTGACTAGCTAAACGGCCAAGGACAATATCTTTAGCATCAATAATAAGCCATTTCTTTTCTATTTCTGATGGCTTTGCTGAATAAGTTTTCACGGCTGTATCTTCTATTAATTAGACATTTTGCACGTAAAAATAGCAGCTGTATACCTATATTGTCAAGGACAATTTCATTTTTTTAAATATATAATTATTCAATTTTAACTTGTTGTGTCGTTCCCTCGTTTTTCTGCCTATTAAATATAAGTCTCATCTCCTTGTGTTAAAGCCTAAATTCAAATTGAAAGACTATACACTATAACTCATTCACTTTAAGCACCGTTAGTGTCATTATTTATCGCTTACCTAATTTATAGGTTTTGCCAGCATCGCTTAATTCGTTTCCAAATATTTTTTGCCTGATTTTTGTATTGGAGTAAATTTAAAAATAAATTTAGCGTCCTTTTTAGATAAATCAATATCAACAGATCCGCCATTTTTTAACTTACCGAATAAAATTTCATCTGCAATAGCTTGCTTTATATGAGTATCAATTGCTCTATCAAGCTCTCGGGCTCCATTATTGTTATAGTATTTTTTGGCCAAATATTTTTTTACTGTAGAACTGACGTTAAGACGTACTTTTTTATCGGCAAGCTGCGCTCCTAGTTCTTTTATAATTTTAGAAACAATTTTATCGATTATTCCGTCAATAGGATTGAATAAAACTATATTATCTAAACGACTTCTGAACTCTGGGCTGAATTTTTCATTTATTGGATCAAGGTTCAATATTGGCATTATGCTTTTTGATGCTTTCTCGCTAAAACCAATGGAGGCTTTCTCTTTTTCGGCATTGATATTTGTGGTTAAAATAACCATGGTATTCATAAAATTGACATGCTTTCCTGTACTATCTGTGAGATTACCTTCGTCCATAATCTGTAGTAAAATATTGAATATTTCAGGGTGAGCTTTTTCAATTTCATCAAATAACACAACTGAGTAAGGGTATTTTGCAACTTCTTCTGTAAGCATTCCTCCCTGGTCAAAACCAACGTAACCAGGAGCACTTCCAAGCAATTTTGATACTGAGCTGCTTTCAGAAAACTCGGACATATCAAGTTTAATTAGTTTCATATTATTAAAAATAGCCAGCTGTTTGGCTAGTTCTGTTTTACCTACTCCTGTCGGTCCTGCGAATAAATAACAACCAGTTGGTCTATCGCCTTTTTTAAGGCCGGCTTTAGATAATTTTATACTAGCGCATAAATCTTCGATAGCCTGATCTTGGCCAAAAATACATCCTTTGAGATTTGCGCTAAGTTGTTTTAGTTGGTTTATATCATTTGCCTTATCCCCAATATTTGGTATATTTAGTATACTGGAAAGTATATCTTCAATATGTTTATTTGTTATAGTTATTTTCTTTCCCAAGTTATTCATCGTGCTTCTAGCGCCTGCTTCATCTATTAAGTCAATCGCTTTATCTGGTAAATGTCTGTCATTTATATACCTTTCTGATAAACTAATCGCAGCTTTTAGTGCTGAGTCTGAATATATTACCGAATGGTGTTTTTCATAATAACCCTTCAAGCCTTTTAAAATTTCCATTGTTGAAACTTCGTCTGGTTCTTCAACCACAATCTTTTGGAACCTTCTGACCAATGCCATATCTTTTTCGAAGTGATTATGATATTCTTTAAAAGTTGTAGATCCAATACATCTGAGCTCTCCTTTTCCAAGGGCTGGTTTTAAGAGGTTACTAGCATCAGTTGCGCCACTGCTTGTTGAACCAGCGCCAATAATAGTATGGATTTCGTCAATGAATAATATTGCATTTTTATTATTTTTGAGAAATGCCAAGAGGTTCTTAATCCTTTCTTCAAAATCACCGCGAAATTTTGTACCAGCCACTAAACTGCCGATATCAAGCGAATAGATAACAGCATTTTTGAGTAAATCTGGGACATCGCCTTTTACAATACGAGTAGCTAGTCCTTCTGCAATAGCAGTTTTACCTACGCCTGGTTCTCCTACTAAAATTGCATTATTTTTTTTCCTACGACACAAAATTTCTATAGTCCTTTGAATTTCGTTTTGCCGACCAATTAAACAATCTATAGAGTCTGTATCCGCTCTTTCATTCAAATTAACGCACATTTTATCTATGACATTATCTTCATCTGAGTTCTCGTAATTTTGTTCTTTAGGAGGCGCAAATTTTTCTTTATTTTCTGGCTTAACTTGGTTTTCAACTATAGTTATTTTAGTTATAGGATTTTTTGTTATCTCATTTGAATCGAGGCTTTCTTTTTTCTTTATATAATCCAAAATATCTTGCCGTGATAATCCCTCTTCGCGTAAGCAGAGCAGAGCATAAGCTTCATGTTCAAAAAAGAATTCAGCTAGAACATGCGACCCATTAATTGCTTTATATCCACTAGCTTGACTATGCAAAGCTGCTCTTTGGATGATTCGTTGAAAGCCGGCTGTGGGTTTTGCTTCTTTTGTTTTTTCGTCCACCAGTTCGGCTAAATCATTTAGTAAATAGCTTTTTAATCTTTTTTTTAGGTCTTCAAGAATAATGTCTTTTTTTAGGAAAAATTCTTTTGCGTCTTTATCCGTTATCATTATGAGTTACAGCTTTTAATAATTTCTCTTGCAGTATTTCTTTCTGCTTACGTAAGTTATCTAGTTCTTGGCTTAAAGTTAAAATAGCTTTAGTTTGTAATGAAAGCTTAATGTTTTCGAAAATTATTGATT
>JANQTT010000014.1 GCA_030731565.1 Rickettsiaceae bacterium
AAATCCATATATTGTTCAGTTTTGACAATATCGTTTATCTCTTGAAGTTTTTCAACGACTTGTTGTTTCATATTACCTAAATACATTGAAGATAATGAACAATCAGCCAAGTATTGTAGTCCTTGTTCATTAGCTTTTTTCATAAAATCGCTAAAATAGAATTGTTTATTATTTTCTTCTAGATGATCGTGTCTAATATAATGATCACCTTGCTTAGCAAGCAGCGCCGCTTCTTGCTTTAACACTTTGGCGTATGGAGTATCTGAACCTTCTAGGCTTTCCTTTATAAATTCAAGCAAAGCCCTTGACTGTACCACCTTTTCACTTTCAGCAAAAGTTTTAGCATGATACATCATCATATCCCTAATAGTTCTAACCATATTCCAGCCTGGTAGCGTATTATAGCTGATATAAGCAATACCATTTTTGTTTAAATTCTTACTTGATATTTCAATAATTTTATCTTGAACAAAATCTGGAACCCAAGAAAGCACGCCATGGCAAATAATATAATCAAATTTTCCAAAGGAATCGTCAATATCTGTTATTGAACAATGTTTTAATTCAATGTTTTTTAACCCTAATTCTTTAATATGCTTCTTACCCGCATCAATTTGAACTTTTGATAAATCAATACCAATATATTCACCTTTTGGATAGTGAACCGCATGAGGGATAATATTACCGCCTTCTGCGCAACCAAGCTCAAGGACCCTAGCCGTCTCAATCTTTGGTGGATTCATACCAAATAAAGTTCCTAGAGTTGCTAGTTTTTCTGGGCTACTTTGTGCATAAGGATAGCTTTGATAAGGGGTTTCATCATATGTGTTCTGTACGTTATCTGTCATAATTCTTTAATCTTCTTTTTTATTATTATTTTACTGGAATTTTAAACGTGAAGCCTAAAGTAAACTCACCAACTCCAATTGTTTTTTTAATTGGCTTTTCGGATTTAAAACTTTGTGTTGCAATATCAAGTTTTTCATATTTAATTTTAATATCCTTTACTACCTGTAGCTTTGCGCCTAAATCAACAGCAAAGTGATCGCTTATATCTTTAGATATACCACCACCAAATTGATATGCAAAGCAATTATGTATATTCTTTTTTACCCTAAAAAACTCAATTGGTCCACCAAATCCTGGGAATACGGCTAAGCTAGCGTCTGGCTGCCAATATGTTCTTTGAGGTCTAATGTTAACTTGCGCTATACCTGCACCAAAAATTACATATGGTTTTAGGCCGAATTTTTGTTTCTCAAGCTCGTATATCCAATTCAACATAAATACATTAGCTGACACTTTAGTAATATCAGGAGTTGTTGGAATTCCCGCTGATGGAATTTGGGCTTGCACTGCAGCAGTCGCGGCTGCTTGCGTCATCCCTTGACCTACATGCGCTTGAATTGCCATCCCTTGAATAGATTCAGTCAAATCAACTGCTGGCAATCTGTATGCTAATCTATATTTTGGCTGGTGTGTACCTGAAATTTCTACTGCCATATTAGGGTAAAAACTATAACCAATACGTCCGCCATACATTCTTGACTGCTTCAGGCGCATCTTAGTTTCGCCCGCTTGAGATTTATAAGAAAATTCTTTAACCACCGGTTCTGAAATACCAAGCTCTGTTCCAATATATATGTATCTATCTTCTGCATTACTTGCAAGGGCAACATTATTATTTAATAGTATTACACTTGCAAGGGCTGCTACTTTTAGATTATTCATAGGTCCTTTCCTACAATTAAATCAATTTAATTTTGCAAGATTATATATTCCTAATTTTAGACGTCAACCTAAATGACTATATATAAATATATAAATGGCATTCCTAACTAAATATAGATACTATAACCACCGTCACGTCATCCTGAATTTATTTCAGGATCCCTAAAAAAACAACAATCCACATTTTCCTTTAGATCCTGAAATAAATTCAGGATGACGGTTCTTGTATCTATATTTAGTTAGGAATGCCTATATAAATTCACCAAAGGCTGTTTTATCAAAAATTTTATATAAATTAACATAAAATTAGCCACAACACTATATCTGCGCAGTTACAAAAAAAGCACGCGCTTTAAATCCCTTTTTTAGAAACAATTTTTAATTCATACCAATAATAAACATATAGTTAATATTCTATATATAGTATGTTAAAAGAAAAAATACACAATATATACAAAATATCTATTGAAGAGAAATAGCCAAAAGCTTATCATTAAAGGTATAAATTTTCGCTGAAAAGTAATTTTAATAATAGTGAGGAATTGCAAAAATGACCGTTGCCAAAAAAATCAAATTTAACATTAAAATAGATAGAAGCAGAGATAATAACCTTACTAATTTCGGAAAAGCAGTTCTGAAAGATCGGTATCTCCTTGAAGGAGAAGATTATCAAGACCTATTTGCTCGCGTTTCTTCTTATTACGCTGACGACCAAACCCACGCCGACAAAATGTATGATTACATGAGTAAATTGTGGTTTATGCCTGCGACCCCTATATTAAGTAATGGGGGAACAGACCGCGGGCTGCCTATTTCTTGCTTCTTGAATGAAACTGAAGATAGCTTAGAAAGCATAGTCGAAACTTGGAATGAAAATGTTTGGCTTGCAGCACGTGGAGGCGGAATTGGCAGCTATTGGGGTAATGTTAGATCAATTAATGAAACAGTACGTGGCAACGGCAAAACATCTGGCATTATTCCGTTTTTAAAAGTTCAAGATTCAATGACTCTTGCTATTTCCCAAGGCTCTTTAAGGCGCGGAAGCTCTGCAGTATACTTACCAATTGATCACCCAGAAATTGAAGAATTCATTGACCTAAGACGCCCAACTGGTGGGGACGTTAATAGGAGAGCGCTTAATATCCATCATGGAGTTTGTATTACTGACGCTTTTATGGAAGCTGTAGAAAACAATAAAAGCTGGGATTTAATAAGCCCACTTACAAAAAAAGTGATTACTTCAGTGAGTGCTAGAGAGCTTTGGAGCAAATTACTTACAACCAGAATAGAAACTGGAGAGCCATATATGCTATTTATCGATAGCGTCAATAAGCATATCCCTGAACACCATAAAAAACTAGGTCTAAAAGTAAAAACTTCAAATCTATGTGCAGAAATAACTTTGCCTACTGGGGTAGATCATTTGGGTAAGAATCGAACCGCTGTATGTTGCCTTTCATCTTTGAACCTTGAAAATTTTCAAGCCTGGAAAGATGATCAGGAATTTATTCCAAATGTAATGCGTTTCCTTGATAATGTATTAGAAGACTTTATCCAAAATGCTCCAGAGACAATGGCGCGGGCTGTTTATTCTGCTCAAAGGGAGCGTAGTATTGGTTTAGGAGTTATGGGAATGCATTCATTCTTGCAATCACAAAATGTTCCAATTGAATCAGTGATGGCAAAAGTATGGAATAATAAAATATTTGAACATATTAGCAAAGAAGCCGATAGAGCATCAAAAATGCTTGCAGAAGAAAGAGGCGCCTGCCCAGATGCAGAAGAAGTGGGGGTAAAAGAAAGATTTAGTAACAAAACGTCAATTGCACCAACAGCTTCTATATCTATAATATGCGGTAATTCATCACCTGGTATTGAGCCCTATGCAGCTAATAGCTTTACTCAAAAAACTCTAAGCGGTTCGTTTACTGTAAAAAACAAAAACTTAGTAAAATTACTTGAAACAAAAGGATTTAATAATGATCAGGTTTGGTCCTCAATTTCAACACACGAAGGCTCTGTTCAACATCTTAATTTTTTGACTGACCATGAAAAAGATGTATTCAAAACAGCACCTGAAATTAATCAGAATTGGCTAATTGAACTAGCATCCGACCGTACGGAATATATCTCACAAGCGCAATCATTAAATATATTTATACCTGGTGATACAAGCAAGCAGTATTTGCATGATATCCACTTTAAAGCATGGAAAAAAGGCGTTAAAAGCTTATATTATTGCCGCTCAACTTCAATACAAAGAGCTGACAAAGTTTCGCATACAGTGACCCAAGCTCGGGAAATGGTTGAACTTGAAAAAAGAAATAATGCCGCGCCAGGTTTACCAGCGGTGCGCCCTGAAAGAATAGAAAATAATTACGACGAATGCTTAGCTTGTCAATAAAACTAAAGGAGATACACAAATGTCATTACTAAACTCAAAACCAATTTACAAACCATTTGCGTATCCATGGGCATACGAAGCATGGCATATACAGCAAAAAATCCATTGGCTGCCTGAAGAAGTTCCACTAGCCGATGACGTTAAAGACTGGAAATATAACCTATCTGCAGGCGAAAAACACCTTCTTACCCAAATTTTTAGGTTTTTCACACAAGCTGATATTGAAGTAAATAACTGTTATATGAAGCATTACTCACAAGTTTTTCAGCCAACGGAAGTACAAATGATGCTTTCAGCATTTTCAAATATGGAAACAATTCATATTGCAGCCTACTCTCATCTTTTGGATACTATTGGAATGGACGAAACCGAATACCAGGCCTTTATGAAGTATAAGGAGATGAAAGATAAATATGATTACATGCAAAAATTCGGAGTAGAAACAAAAGAAGATATAGCAACTACCCTAGCAGTATTCGGCGCCTTTACTGAAGGGCTACAGCTTTTTGCATCTTTTGCTATACTTTTAAATTTCCCACGATTTAATAAAATGAAAGGAATGGGGCAAATTGTGACTTGGTCTGTCAGGGACGAAACCTTACATACTAATTCTATAATCAACTTATTTAAAACTTTTGTTCAAGAAAACCCAGAAGTATGGAATGAGAAATTAAGAAGTAGACTCTACGAAGCATGCGCTACGATTGTTCACTTTGAAGACGCATTTATTGAACTTGCTTTTGAGGTTGGCGGCATTGAGGGGCTAACAGCTCGTGAAGTACGCCAATATATCCGGTATATAGCCGACAGAAGATTAATGCAACTTGGCCTTAAAGAGATTTACTTGGTAGACAACAACCCTCTTCCTTGGATTGATGAAATGCTAAATGGCGTTGAGCACGCTAATTTCTTCGAAGCCAGAGCAACAGAATATACCAAAGCTGCAACAACTGGTACATGGGATAACGTTTTTACAAATATGGATGCAAAAAAGAACGCTAACAAAGAAAAAACGAAATAGTTTTTATAAATATATTAATCCTTAGATAAAAAATCTGAGGATTAATATAGAAATTAGCAAAAACTTTTTTGACATATTTAGAAAAAGCTTATAGTTTGTATTCTTAAAATATGAGTTATAGATAATACGAATTATATAGTAATTAATCTAGAAAAATTATGAGCAAAAAAACCTCAGGATTGGATTTTAAAAACTTTTCAAAAGAAGAAAAAGATTTCTTTTTAAACCAGTGGCTCCCAGAGATAGAGAAGCAAGTAAAAAAAGCTGGCGGTATGGAAGGATTTTTAAAAGCTAATGAACACCTAGCACCCCAACTCAAAGAAATTTCATTAAAAAGCGGGAATAATATAACTAAGTCTGCGCCTAAAACATTTCCCGAATTGGGCATTACGCAAAAACAGTTAGAAAAATCTTATGAAAAGCAGCTTAAAATATTAGATAGTGTAATAACACCGCCGCTAAGCGAAGAAAAGTTATCTGAAGATGATACGCCTATTATGGGCGAAGATAAAATCGATAAATCAGAATAGCATTTATTATATAGCTCCAAGCCTTTAGCCTAAACTATAAAACTATATTTTTATGCTATAGCAGAAGTAAGATAATTATGGTATATTCATAAGGAATATTTTATATTTTTAACTTCGTTTACAAAAAAGACTAAAAGCAAATTTAAATATCACACAAAGAATCAAAAAAATTATATTGTTTAAGCTATAATGGCGCGTAAGAAGCAAATTAAATATCAATGACTCAAAACTTAACAGAACAACTAGCTAACCCATATCTTGATCTAGAAGCCGAAATTGCTAAACTGAAAAAATCTATGAATGCAGTAATCTTAGCACACTATTATCAAGATTCAGAAATACAAGATATTGCAGATTTTATTGGGGATTCATTAGAATTGTCTAAAAAGGCCGCAGAAACTGACGCAGATGTAATTATATTTTGCGGAGTTAAATTCATGGCAGAGGCTGCTCTTATACTAAATCCAAAGAAAAAAGTTTTAATACCAGACATGGCCGCTGGCTGCTCGCTTGAAGATTCTTGCCCCGCTGATAAATTTAGGGAATTTAGGAATAAGTATCCAAATCATGTTTCAGTAACTTATATAAACTGCTCAGCTGAAGTCAAAGCTTTGTCTGATATAATTGTAACCTCCTCTAGCGCAGAAAAGATCATAAACTCTATACCGCAAGATAAAGAGATATTGTTTGCTCCAGATAAGCATTTAGGTAATTACCTGATTCACAAAACTGGAAGAAATATGACATTGTGGGAAGGAACCTGCATTGTTCATGAAAATTTCTCAGAACGAGAGTTAATCCGTCTAAGAACATCGCACCCGGAAGCGATAATTATCGCTCACCCAGAGTGCCCTACCGCGCTACTTGAATATGCCAATCATATAGGCTCTACTTCATCATTACTAAACTATACAAAAGAAAATAATGGCAAAGAATTTATAGTCCTAACTGAACCTGGTATCATTCATCAAATGCATAAAATATCACCAGATAGCACTTTCTATGACGTACCCTCCTTAAACAAAGCAGGCTGTACATCATGCAGTGAATGCCCCTTCATGAGGCTAAATAGCCTTGAAAAAATATATGCATGCATGGTAAATGGTGCTCCAGAAATAACTTTAAATCCTGAAATAGCTCAAAAGGCAAAAATTGCCTTAGATCGAATGATTGCTGGCAAGTATTTATAGTTATAGTAAATCACATTGAATTAGGTGATATTTAATTTGAGGATTGGTATTATTTATCGTAATACCCTGCCAAAACCGCATTAAGAAGAGTCGTGTTTACTATCTCTAATTCAAAAAATGGCTCTGAGTTATTTAACGAGTACTTTTCTATCAATCTAATTAAACTATCAGATTTAATACCGCGCTTTGCCGCTATCTGTATCGCCTGCTTAATCGCATCTCTTTTCATTATATATGGATCTAAAAGGCTAGAAGAAGGCGTAATCAAAGATATATCATAAGGATTATCCGCTTTGATATAACGTTCAAGCAACTTATCTTTTAGTTTATCGTTATATAAAGCTAGGTCGCAGCAGGAATCAAACTTTTCTTTTGTTCTAGGAGAAAAGTACTTTGCATTTTCAAGCTGCTGCGCAAGAAGAAACGAGCCTCGGATATTTTTATCCTTATCTAAAATCAAGCTACCTTTTGCATTTTCTTGCCAAAAAGTATGGCCTACAAAATATACAACACCGCTATAAATGCAAATAAAGGCTACACAAACAAGGTAAAGAACAAGACTAGCAATGAGGTTTTTTATCATACAAGACCCAAACTTAAAATAAATATCTCAATGACTTTAATACAAATAAATGGAGAAACTAATCCCCCA
>JANQTT010000015.1 GCA_030731565.1 Rickettsiaceae bacterium
TCAACTCTGGCTATAGAGGATTCGCTTAAATCTACACCTGATAAATCCACGCCAGATAAATTAGCTCCAGTTAATTTTAGCCCACGCAAATTAGTCCCATATTTGCCTTTTAAGTCAACTATTTGTTTATTACTAATACGATTTGTAATGTACTCTTTAATCTCGATACTTTTCTTTTCAGAAACCATAATAGTATGGTCATCCTTCATATTATCAGAACAGCCAATTAAACCTAGGATAAATATAAAAACAAATTTTCTCATGTAACGCGCTCTTATTAAAATTAGTCTTCCATAGCAAGTAATCTTTCAGCAGTATCTACAAAGATTATTTCTTCTTTTTCATTAATTGAAAGCTTACTGTTTGCAGCGTGTATATTGAGAGTTTTTAATTTCCTATGTAAGGCTGAACGTTCCATTCCAACAAAAGTCGAAGTTTTTGAGATGTTATTGTTGAACCTATTCATCTGCGCCGTTAGATACTGTCTTTCAAAAACTTCTCTAGCATCTCGAAGAGGCATTGACATCATATCTAAGTTTGTATCTGGCTTTGAGATATTAACGCTATTATTTATTATTTCTTGCGGCAGCCTATCAGATTTTATTTTTTCAATTATACCAGGATTTGGAGGATTCATAATTAATGTCCACTCAATAACATTTCTCAATTGGCGGATATTTCCAGGCCAATTATATGCTTGCAGCGCAGCAATTGCTTCGTCAGAAAACTCTTGTTCTTTTAGGCCAGAAAATTTTGACAATTGCTTAACAAAATATTTTACCAGCAACGGAATATCTTCCTTACGATCTGCCAAAATTGGAACTAAAATTGGTACAACGTTTAACCTATAATATAAATCTTGTCTAAATTTTCCTTGTGATATTTCGGTTTGTAAGTCTTTTGTAGTTGAAGTAATCAACCGAACATCAAGTTTAATGGATTTTGAACCGCGAGCTAAAGTTTGGTCTTTCAAGAATTTTAATAATTTATTTTGTGCAATCATTGGCAGATCACCAATTTCATCAATATACAAAGTTCCATTATTTGCAGCTTCTAAAACACTTGCTCTTTTATCAAATAAATTTGGGTTTGCTTCCTGTCTTTCACTTTCGCCAAACAATTCATATTGCACTTTGTTCAAATTCATGGAAGTTGGGCTGAAAACTATGAAAGGTCCGTTTGCTCTCTTGGATTTTTTATGAATTAACCTTGCTGCAAGCTCCTTTCCGCTACCTACAGCGCCATGGATCATTACTCTTCCTGATGTTGGAGCGACTTTTTCTACTTCACTTCTTAGCTTTGCAGTAATTGCTGAATTCCCAACAAACTCTGTTTTATCAATTACTTTTGACTTTAAATCAATATTTTCTCTTTTTAATTTTGCCGCCTCGCAAGCTCTTTTTAAAACGACCATAAGCTTATCGTGGGTAAATGGCTTTTCAAGGTAATCATAAGCGCCCATTTTTATTGCGCTTACCGCTGTCTCGATTGTACCATGTCCACTAATAACAATTACTGGCATCAAAGGGTATTGTTTTTTTACTATTTCCAAAATACCCAACCCATCAAGGTCGCTTCCTTGCAGCCAAATATCTAAAATTATTGCGCTTGGAGTTTTTTCTGAAATAGTTTTAAACGCTTGAGTACTATTGGAAGCTGATCTACTTGTAAATCCTTCGTCTTTTAAGATATCTGAAATTATATCTCTTATATCAGCTTCATCATCAACGATAAGAATATCTAATGCCATGTTTCTTTTTCCTGTAATATTAAATAATATCAATTCCTTATATGACTTTTGTAAAAAACTTTGTTCTATAAGGCATATAACCTAAAACTAATCTTTACTTGATAAGAAAGCAACAGTTTTGACAACATTTATGCAACATAAATGAGTTTTTCAACTCAACAGTATTAATGATTAATAAAAATAATGATTTATTTTAACTTAGATTTTAATTCTTTAGCATTAAAAGTTAACTCGATAGTCGCTCCACCTTCTTCATTATTAAAAATATTCAATTCACCGCAATGTTCAGTAATTATTCTATCAACAATAGCAAGACCAAGGCCTGTACCATCTGATTTTGTTGAAACATATGCCGCCTTAGCTGAAGCTAGTATATCTTTTCTAAAGCCAGGCCCATTATCATGAAAGATAATTTTGACAAAAGTATCACTGCAATCAACAGACACGTTTATAATTTTGTCTTTTTGCTCATCTGTAAAAGCTTCTTCAGAATTTAAAAGTAGATTCACCACTACTCTATTAATTTGCGAAATATCACAAACAAACTGATATTCATATTCATTGGAGATAAAATTATAGGTTATTGTATCATTAATTAATTTTCTTGATTCCACTAGATCATTGATAAGCGATATTATCTCACATTCAACAAAATCTGGCGCTGGTAACCTTGCAAACTCAACAAACTCTGAAACGATATTTTTTATATCATCAGAATGCTTTAAGATGCTCCTTAAGTATTTTTCGAAAGTATTTTTATCAGTTACTTCGTCCTTATACTTCTTCAATATACGCTCAGCAGTAAGCTGTATAGGAGTAAGAGGGTTTTTGATTTCATGGGCCACACGACGGGCTACATCAGACCAAGCAAGCGCACGCTGCGCTACAACTAGTTCTTTTTGTTGTCTATCTATTTGGCTTACCATTCTGTTAAACGCTGATGACAAAACTTTGACCTCGTCTTTCTTTAATCCTTCTAGTGGAACTTGCGCAGATAAATCTCCATTTTTTACCTTTTCGGCAGCAATAACTAATTCTCTGATAGGGCTTACTATCCTTTCAGCAAAATTCCTTCCCCAGATAATTGCAACTAACAACAATACCAAACTCAAAAGGATAAAAACCATAGAAAACTTAATCTGCATTGAAGATATTTGGTTCTTTAGCTCAAAATACTCTTTGGCTGCGCCATTGGTTTTACTGATATGATCTATTATCTTTGTATCGACAAGCCGCCCTATTAATAAGTAGGTGTCATTATAATCTCGTAATTTAATTAAAATTCTGATTTTAGTAGGGTCTGAAGCAATTTGTACAATTTCGCCTTTATCCGCTCTTTCAATTAAATGCGAGGGTATAGTCAAAAAAGATAATGAAAAGCTTAGCTTAGTCTGAGCTAAAATTGTATTAGTATCTTTTTGAAATACTATAGCCTCATCAAGTGATCTCATTTCAGCTTGCGCATTGATAACTTTAGAAAACAACTCAGGATTATTAATTAGGTCATAATACATCGAACTTAGGTCATCCGACACCGAAATAGCAGTTTCTTTTAACTGTAGTACATGCTCGGCAATATATGACTCACCAACGATAATTGATTGGTCCAACACTTTAGAAATTTTCTTGTCAAACCATGCTTCTACACCAAAATTAAAAAAATACGTAGAAAAAATAGCTACAATTATAGTAGGAAGCGCTGCTCCAATACTAAAAGCTATTATTATCCTCTTGCGCAATTTAGAAACGCGCCTTTTTCCACTTTTGATAAATAAAAATCTACTTGAAACCCTATTACTAACAGTCAAAATACAAAAAACTAATATAGCTACCAGACTTGCTAGCAATAAACTTATAGTATAAAATGGATCGGAATTTCTAAGGAAAAAATCTTCATATGCAAAATATGCATTAAGGCTAACGAGCAATACTATTAGCGCAAATAGGACAGAAAGAGCGTTAGCGCTAGTTCGATGTTTAAAGAAGCTTTTAATAATTGACTTGAACATATTTTTGCCGGCAGCCCCATTAAGTTTAAAGTTTAATATGGCTAAATTTTTAAATCTTTAATCTTTTTGCGTAAAGTATTCCTATTAATCCCCAAAATTTTTGATGCTTTAATTTGCACTCCACCAACTTGCTCTAGAGTTTTTTGAATTAAAACCCTCTCCACTTCAGATATTATTCGGTCGTATAGACCTGATTCAGGACAATCTCCGTCATGCATTTTAAAAAATTTATCCAGACTTGCTTCAATAGCGGCAGATAATGTATTTTTATTATTCATATGCTATATCACTAACCAATGGACCATAAAATTCTTGTATTTTATTTTTTGCGTCTTTGATATTGTTAATTTGATTAACACTAGCTCTAAATTCAGATGATTTAGGCAACCCGCTACTATACCAGCCAAGATGCTTTCTAGCCATTTTCAACCCAATATCATCACCATAGTGCTCTATCATCGCATCATAATGTTCAAGCACAACCTTTAATTGTATTTCCATAGTTGGATCACTCAATTTTTCTCCAGTTGCAAGGAAATGTGCAACTTGTGAAATTAACCAAGGCTTGCCATAACACCCTCTACCAATCATCACGCCATCAGCATTTGAATCCTTTAAGGCTTTTGTCGCACTATCTATACATATTATATCACCATTAACAATAACTGGTATTTTAACTGCTTCTTTTACCTTTGCAATAAACTTCCAGTCTGCTTTTCCTTTATAGAATTGACATCTAGTACGTCCATGAACGGTAATCATTTTTATACCAGCATCTTCTGCTATTTTTGCCAAAACTGGAGCATTCAAAGTACTATCATCCCAACCCATACGCATTTTAAGGGTAACAGGAATTTTTACAGCTTTTACAGTTTCATATAAAATTTCAGAAGCTAGCTTTTCATCTCGCATCAAAGCAGAGCCAGAAAAGCCCCCAACAACTTTCTTAGCAGGGCAACCAAAATTAAGGTCTATTATTTTAGCCCCCATATCCTCATTCATTTTTGCAGATTCAGCAATAACACTTGGTTCGCATCCTGCAAGTTGAACACATGCTTTGGTCGCATCATTATCTTCTGTATCAATCGCGCATTTTTTTAATGATTGATGAGATCGGACAATCATCGCCCTACTAGCTACCATCTCCGAAACAACGAGACCAGCTCCAAATTTTTTGACTAATTTTCTATAAGGTAAGTCTGTTACTCCAGACATCGGGGCAAGGATAACAGGGCTTGATAACTCTATATTGTCTATTTTGACCGGCATGCTTATACTTAGGGCAGATAATTTTAAGAGTAACATTATAACATAAAAATATAGAATTGCACTATATAGCTATTTAATTTTCTTAAAACTCTACTGAACTAATTGCTTTTGCAATATCATTATGCCTTATGACAAGTGGCAAAATTAGTCCTTCAGGTTTGGCTGGTCCATATATAATGTAAAATGGTATTCCAACTCTATTATAATATGTCAAAAATTTATATATTTCATCATCTTGGGAAGTAAAGTCACCTCGCATGGCAATAACGTTTTTTCTTTCGAATAACTCAAGTGTTTTGTTACTATCTAAAGACATGATTTTATTAAATTTACACGTTACGCAACAATCAGCAGTAATATCAACAAACACTATATTCCCAGCATCTACAAGCTGACTAATCTTATCCTTCTCAAATTTTTTCCATACATTATCTAAATGAACAGCGCGGTTAGCGTCTTCTTTATGAGCATATTGCGGTAATACTAGGCTTCCTGTAACAATAATTAGAGCTATAAAAACCTTAGCAAGCCTATGCCTTAAGAAACCCGAAGCGCCTTCCACGACGAATTTAAATAAAAGAAGCAGGAAAAATAAGCCAATTGTAGCTCTATCTCCTATTTGAGAGCTTAAAATCCATAAGAGCCAGGCAATCGTTCCTATAAGTAATATAGCTAACACCTTTTTGAATTTTTCCATCCAAGCCCCAGGCTTTGGAACAAACTCTAATATCCTAGGAAATAAAATAAATATAATATATGGAAAGCTAAAACCTAGCGCTATTGAACTAAACATCACTATCACCATGTAATCACTGGCCGCGAAGGCAAAAGCCAACGCTGAACCTATAAACGGAGCATTACAAGGCGTAGACAAGATAGTTGCAATAATCCCGCTGAAATAGTGTTCAAGATAGTGATTATTAGAACCAAAACGATTTAAGGCGTCACCCACATTAGACATACCAAACGTTACTCTTCCAAGTGAGTAGCTGATGAAAAATGTAATAATCAGTGTTAATATAATAATGAACTCCGGCACTTGAAAATTGACTCCTAAACCAAATTGTCTGCCTGTATATTTTAGAATAATCATCACTCCAGCCAGGATCAAAAAACAAGTAAATATTCCTATTATAGTCAGAGCAGAAGCTATTTTACGATCAATATTATCATTTTTCATAAATGACAATATCTTAAGCGAAAGCACCGGTAATACACAGGGCATAAAATTTAATATGAATCCACCTAAAATAGCAAACCCGATAAACCATATGTATGTTCTAATTGGTGTTTTTTGTTCATGTAATATAATGTCCTCTTCTATGATTTGTTTAATAGGAGTACATTGCTTATTACAAACCACAAATTCAATATCTGCTTTTAGTTTTATAGGTTTTGCATAGTTATATGCTTCCAGCAGAAGCGGTACTGACACTTTCCCATCAAAATACTGAATTTTTTCTCTTCCTGCTTGGAAACTTGTTTTAGGTAGTGGCCATTTTAGGTGATAGTTTTTTAAATTTTTATCTGGAAAAATTTTAATAGAGGTTGGAAATGAATTGAAACTATCTTTAATATTACTATGTATAATATCGCCTTCCATTAATTCTAAAACAAGAGAAAGGTTATCATTTTTATCTTTCTTCAATATAAAATTATATTCATTGGCAAAAGTTTCTGATAAAATAAAAGTGAAAGGTAAAAAAAACAAAACGAGTTTTTTAAAAGTCATATACGATTCTTGAAATACTTTACTTATATGACTATATAGATACTTAGTTAAATTAAGGGAAATAAATCTAATGATAGAACAAGACTTTTCTAACCTTACTGGTAAAATTCTCATAGCTAGCCCATATACTATGGAGGGTAATGTATTCCATAAATCTATGATTTATGTTATCCAGCACAATAAAGAAGGATCTGTGGGGTTAATCATAAATCACCCTATAAATCATTCTCCAGCAAGTAGTCTATTCAAAAAAATAGATGCTGGCATAGATTTCAAAGACCTAGATCTTGATGTCCACCTTGGGGGACCAGTTGAAATGGAAAGAGGCTTCTTTCTTCATACAAATGAATATAATAAAAATCTGTTATTTAATCCAATAAATGACGGGCTTGCTGTTAGTTCAAATTTACAAATTATTCAAGATATTTCGAATGGAGTCGGACCTAAACAAAGCTTGTTCATAATCGGTTATACCGGTTGGGGAGCAGATCAATTAGAGTTTGAATTAGAAAATAATTTATGGATTATTTCTGAGCCAGAACTTGACCTGATCTTCGATGAAGGTTCAGTCAATAAATGGCATAAAGCACTTTCGGCATTAGGCATATCCAAACACGACTTTATTCCTGAAATAGCTATTTGTTAAATTGCTATAAGCTGCATAGTACACTAGCAACAAAGTCATCCTGAACTTGTTTCAGGATCCCAAGC
>JANQTT010000016.1 GCA_030731565.1 Rickettsiaceae bacterium
TAGTATACAGATTATACCTGGCACATGGTATACAGTTTTTCAGGTAGCTGGTTATCAATAGGTTCTACTCTACAAGTATCCATATCGGTATTCCTAACTAAATATAGATACCATAACCACCGCCGGAGTCATCCTGAACTTAGTTTTGAGGACCCCTAAAAAAAACAACAACCCGCATTTTTCTTTAGATCCTAAAGATCCCGGATCAAGCTGTACAATCAAGCCCGGGATGACATAGTTAAATTCAGTATAACGGTTCCTATATCTATATTTAGTTAGGAATGCCATCATGTTGGGAAGCCCCTCGTTACAGATAATGATGAGAACTGATATATTGGAGTTTTATAGTAAATCACCTTGAATTAGGTGATTTGCTATAAACGAAAAGAAGAGATTTTAGAAAGGCCTATAAAATGTGCAAAATGTAAGCATCATTTTGTACAAAAAATAGTTGTTGAAAATGTACAAATTTCCTTATCAATAACTCGCGTTTAAAATAGCAAAGAAATTATTTTTTCTAAAAATCCCTCTTTATACAATGCTATTACTATCTCAATAGCAATTAATATAATGATGACCATTTCAAGGCGGCTTGACTGTTTGTGGTCAAGATCAGATGACAACATATTGTATAATTCCTGGATAAGGTTTAGGTGATTATTTAATATTTCTTGTCTTGTTCTAATATCTTGAAATTCTACAGTCATCAAATATACTGGTTCGTATCTAGGTCTTCTCCAAAAAAACTCTGGCGTATCTAATACATCGCTATGCATATTCACAGAATAACGGCTACTGAATAAAACGCCAATTTGTTTTGAAATTTCAGATTTTGATAAGGAAACACGCCCTTTTTCTGATAACTCTTGTTGTATAGGCTTGGTATTTTCAAGTAGCTTTATTACTGATTCCTCCAGAACATTTAATTTTACAGCTTGCGCTAGAGCATGAGATACCGAGAGCTTAATAAGAATCTCTGCATTGGCCAAATATATAATGTTTTTCTCTTCATCTATATAAGTTCTATCTTCATGGTCATTATAATTAAAATCAATAAATTCAGAATGCATCTCCTGCAGGGCATTTGACTGGCAACTTTCTAAATTTTTTAAAATTTCTAGCTCTTCGTTTTCATCTTGAGCATTCCAAATAATACAACTCCCAAAATTAAACACAAAAATATCTATATCCTTTTGGTTAGTTTTATTTAAATACTGTAAATGCAGTACTTTATCAATAATTTGATATTTATAATTAAATTTATCAGAATTAAAATTCTGCCCTAAAGCATCGTAGCTCTCAGCCACACAGTATGATGAACATCTCATTTTGTTATTTTTTTATAAATTAATTTAGTTTTTACTTAATAAATATTAGGTGGTTAGAATTTTTTCTAATACAGTTTAGCAGCGAATCTAGTGCTTTTTTTATACTAAAAATGGATACTATAAAGTGAGCTTTAAGAAATAAAATATATTTTTACTATAAAATATGTACGCACAATAATTTATATTTTTTTTATTACTTTCTATATTTTATTTTTTAAATTACGTTACGCAGTCAATTATAGCATTATTAACCTAACAATCAAGTTAGGTTTTATAAATTAATTTGCCCCTAGCTTATTCATCTGCCCCCTAGCTCATTCATCAGGATAAACACCCCATAAAAACTTTCTGGCAATCCAGCCTTTATATGATTTACAGTTTACTTTGCACCAATCTTTTTCGCAGCTATATAAGTTGCATCTAATTTGCGGGGCTAATTTTGCCACAACTTGGTCGTATTTACCAGGGGCAGCTACAAGTGGCATTGTGTTTTTGGCAACAAATACAACTGTCCGATTTCCTGAAATAACTCGCGAGTGCACCCACCCTCCTTCGCCATTTATATCTCTTATTTTTCGCCATTGATCATATTCTGCAATTATTTCAACAGGTTCGTCTTTTTTAATAAAAACCCATTCAATTGGACAATCTTCTGTTGGCCCAGTTCTAGCATTAACTTCATCAAATTTAATCGTTACATAACGAGGAACTGACAACTTTTTAGGCGTTGCAAATGCAGAGAACGTATTAGCAATGACTAAAAAAAATATAAAGAACGTTCTATTCATTTTCTTCCGCTTCAAGCATATTATCGTGTTGCATAACTATTTCGTAATTCCCTGCACGGAACTGGTCTTTAATCCGGTTTAGCTCGTATTCACTTATTCCTACAGATTTTAGAACTGCACTACCTAGCTGCAATCCTGTTTCACAATCTTGTGGAACAATAGTGTTTACGCCAATATTATACATTTCATTTGAATTTTTGAGGTCTTTAAGCCTAACAATTATTTCCAAATTACTAAATTTAGTATTTACCATTTTGCTAATTTTTTTAACTGTTATTTCGTTATTCACAGTTACAACCAAAGTTAAAGCTCTATCAGCTCCGACTGCACGCATCGTTTCTATCAAAGACGCATCTCCTTTAAATACAGGTAGGCCATTTGCGATCTCCTCTCTAACAAGATCATCATTTACATCAAGGGCTATATAGTTAATACCTTCAGCCTCTAAAACTCTTGCGACCATCTTACCAACTTTGCCAAAACCAGCAATAATTACGTGCTTTGCTAGATCTCTCGCTCCATATTCAATTATCTGATTAGGAGTTCTGCCAAGGTCTCTCTCTATTCTTTCGGCAAATTTTTGTCCAATTAATGCAAGAAGAGGCGTAAGAGCCATAGAACAAGTCACGACTAATAGTAATATATTTGAAATTCCTTCTTCTAGAACCCCAAATTCTTTGCCAAGGCCAAATAAAATGAATGCAAATTCGCCGCCTTGAGAGAGCAAAAGCCCGGCATGAACAGCCACACCTTTGTTAAAGCCAAATAATATACACAAAGCCGCTATAATCGTAGCTTTTAAGACAATCAGCGCAATACAGAAGGTTACAATATTACCAACTTGTGCATACATTTCTATCACGTCGATTTTCATACCAACGCTCATAAAGAAAAGTCCAAGTAATAAACTCTTAAATGGTTCTATACTTTCTTCTGCTTTCCCTCTAAAGTCAGTTTCTGCAACAAGTACGCCAGATACAAATGCTCCGAGCGCCAAAGATAAACCAAAATGCTCCGTGCCCCACGAAGCAGTCAATACTACTAGCAAAGTAACCGCGATAGGTAGCTCACTACTTTCATTATGGTCTGACGATATAAATGAAAACAGTGGGCGCAACAAGACTCTACCTGCAATAAATATAATTACAAGCGCAAGAACTGCCTTCAACATTGAATTACCCAAAACCATAGGAAGGGATTCCGTCCCAGCGCCGCTACCAAGAATTGGTACAATAACAAGCAAAGGTACAACAACGAAATCTTGCAATAACAAAATAGCAAGCGCTACCCTACCCACCTGCATTGATTGGCTTTTTGTTTCTGCTATAACCTGCATTACGATTGCCGTTGAGGACAAAGCCAAACCACCAGAAATAATAATTGCAGCATTATAATCGCCACTAACTAAAACCACAGCAGCGGAAATTATTATGCTTGTGGTTAATACCTGCAAAGAGCCAAGTCCAAAAACGTATCTTCTCATCGCTTTTAGCCTTTCAATGGATAGTTCAAGTCCAATAGCAAACAGCAAGAACACCACCCCCATTTCACCTAATAGGCTAGTCTGTTCATAAGTAACAACCTTAAAACCATTATCTCCGATTAAAGCGCCTGCAACCAGATAACCAAGAACTGGGCTTAATTTTATACGCTTAAAAATTGCAACAACAAATACTGCAGTAGCAATTAGCATAATAACTGCTATTAAAACATGGCTTTTCATAGTTCTTTTACTTAAACTCTTATAATTAAAATCAATAACTCATATCAAGTCCCAACTTAAATATTATTATTACGTCGCTATTAGCGCCTTAATACTATTTAAGTTGAGGTTTGGTATTTTTTTTATCCCACAGCTCTTCTAACTTCAATCGTTCTCTAGCTTCTGGATGAAATAAATGCACAATAACATCTCCTGCATCTAAAAGCACCCAATCTGAACCTTTTAAACCTTCAACATCTGCTTTCCATTTTAGTTCTTTTTTAAGTTCGATAGCAGTAAATTCGGCAATTGCTTGAATATTCTTAGCAGAGCGCCCGCTTGCAAAAAGCATATATTCAGCAAGCGGGGTTTCATTGTTTATTTTAATACAAGAAATATTTTCTGCTTTTTTTTCCTCAAGGCATTTTAATATAAAATCTTTTAGCTCTTCTTTTGATAAATTCACTTTTGTCTCCAGATCCTTTTGTTTTTGTCTAATTTGTGTTGAAGAAATATCATACAACTCGTTTGTATCGATTATTATATTCTTTACTGCAGTATTATCAAGGTCCGCAGTAGGTTTTAAACCAAAATCTGCAGGATTTACACCTCTAGCACTGCATGGACGGTCAAAAATGATAATATTACACAATTTTGGTATCTCGCTACTCCGATACCATTTCCGAAAATTTATAACATTATCTATACCCATCATCCAGGTAAATTCTACATTTGGAAAATGTTTTATTAAACACGACATTGAATCATACATATACTTTGTGCCAAAATCATGTTCCGCTGTGGAAATCAGTATCCTTGAGTCATCTACTATATTTAGCGCTTGCTCTGCTCGTGCAAAAATGTTTTTTTTACTCTTCTGCTTTAGTGGATTTTGATTAGCCACTAGCCAAACTACATAATCAAATTTATAAAAGCTAAGTGCTCTTTTGGAAATCATTAAGTGCCCTGCATGCGCTGGATCAAAAGTACCACCCAATACTCCAATTTTTAGCTTGCTCTTATTTAAAAAATTAAGCTCTTGCAAACTATAGATTTTTTGCTTAGATTTCATAATTAGTAACTTCAATATTAGTAAAGGGTAGCAAATGGCTATATCTGAAAATAAACTTATGTCTATATTAAAGCAAAGTTTTCCAAATGCGAAAATAAAAATTACTGATCTTGCTGGGGACCAAGACCATTATTCCCTTGATATAACATGCAGCAGTTTTAAAGGCCTCCCATTAATCAAACAACATAGGCTTGTTAAAGGTGCATTATCAGAGATTCTTGAAGGCGAGCTTCACGCAATAACAATAAAAACACGGGACAAATAAGCCAATTGTAATATTTCTTACTCCGGATGGGTATTATACCACTTAAATAGTAGAAGGCGCGAAGGGCGAAGCCTAAATACAAATAGGTGAGCAAAGAGCAACGTAGTAATATTTAATCTAAAAAAGTGGTATTACATTAATTTATACTTCATATTCACAAGCTTAATATGGCAATTAACTGTACATCTATTATTCTTGAGCGGTCTCTTTGAGCGTGAACCATGTTTTTTCTCTAGCCCCAAAATCCGTAAAAAGTTTTTGGTTTCACTATGAAGAAGTTGCAGCTTTACTTTTGCAGTTCCTTGCTTCTTCATTCCAAGTCTAGTTGCGGCGTTTTCAGATAAATCTATGATCCTATTACGTGAGAAAGGTCCTCTATCATTCACTAACACGATAACTGATCTACCATTCTCACGATTAGTCACTTTCACGAGAGATGGAAGAGGCAAGGTATGGTGGGCAGCAGTCAGCATTTCTTTATTAAAAATATCTCCATTAGCTGTTGTGTTACCATGAAATCCATAACGAGCACCATACCACGATGCCACGCCTGTTTTAACATATCTATTAACTTCTGTTGGTTTATATTGTTTTCCTTTTATTTTATACGGGTTACCTACTTTATAATGCCCACGGTATTTTATATTCCCCCTATCTTATTTCGAAAGCATACTGTAAGTTCTAGCATGTTTATTCCGAGAAAAACTTCCGCCACCTTGGCACGCCGATAAGAAAAGAGATAACGTAACTAGTAACGCAGCATTAAAAAAAACTTTTAAATATAATATTTTACCAATCATTCCCAATGTTCTCTAAAGTAAGATCTTCACCCTGATCAATTAGATACTCGCTATTATTTACAGGATCAATACCGGATGAATCCAGCTTATTTGCTCCAGATTTTGTTTTTCTTGCTAATGCCTGAACTTTAACGTGGCTAATCACTTTCTGTACCCCACTAATATTTGAGGCTATGCTTGCGACTTTTTCTAGTTCTTCTTCGGATCTTGCAATACCAAATAAATATACTACATCGTTAATTGTTATTACCGTATAATTGACGAATTTAATATCACGATTCATGAATATCTTAGATTTTATTTGGCTAGTTATCAAAGCATCACGCGTATACTGAACTATATTAAATTTATTACTACTTTTATTGACCTTTAATTCGTTAATAACTTCTGTAACGCCTTCCTGGTTCCAAGCAATCTGAACTGCCGTAATTGCATCTTCTTCTTTATCAATATCCCCAGTAAACAGCACTCTGCCCTGGACAACTTCTATTTTTATCTTTGAATATAGGTTACGGAAATTATTTTTAAGAAAAGCTCCTTTAATTGCTGTAGAAATTCTGACGTCAGTTAAAGTATCGCCCGCAGGCCTGTCTTTAGCAAACTCCATAGTCGTGCCCGCAGCGCCGGCAAAAATTGTAGGCAAACAGCCTGATAATAAGAAAACGGATAATGTAAGTAAGGTAATATTTAGACGCACATTTTTCATAAGTTTTTAGGTTCAAATTTTCTTTTAAAAGGCTCAAAAACATAGACGACAGCTATAAACTATAGCATACATCAAGTATTATACAAAATAACACCTCAAGGGCAACAGCAATTATATAATTAAAAGTTCTTATTTTTAAATAAAAACTAAGTGGTATTGCCAAATAGTCAAAAATGGGGACCAATCTAATTATATTATTATACCTAACTTGACATGGATCAGAAAAAATTATAGCCTCAAATCATGTGTTGTATATGCTTATGGGGAGGTATAATATGATTACATTTCGTAATGACGTTCCGGTAGAATTTTCTGATAAATTTCAAGTTCTAATGCTACAAGTAGTTAATTTTGATATTAGCACCCTTAATGGGGAAATAGCTGATAAAAAAATAGACTTAATAGGAGAAGAAGACCGCGCAGAATAAATGCATTACTAACTTTAGTAGTAATATATCCTTGATATTTATTATATTGTCGTAGCATCTCATATAGCAAATGTAATTTACTATATATAATTCAGGGATGAGGTTTGCGGCAAACGCCTCATCCCTGATTATTGCATTTAAGATTAAGTAATATTAGTCGGTATTAATCAAAAAAACATAAGTCAGGCTCACAATCACCCATAGGGGTTTTTTCTTCTGGATCTGTCGCCTCGACATTAGGTACTGATTCTGGTGTTTTTGTATTAAGTAATAATGGATTAATTGATTCGAGTCAATCATTTAGTTTGTGTAAGTTGTAAATTTTTGCTCTATCAAATCATG
>JANQTT010000017.1 GCA_030731565.1 Rickettsiaceae bacterium
TGATGGTTTTGATAAATGAAACGCTCCAGAAGCGATTAATTTTATATGGTCTGTTTTTATTGTTCCATATTTTGTGACGACACTTGTACCTTCAATCAATGGAAGTAAATCTCTTTGCACCCCTTCTCGGCTAACTTCACCGCCTTTTCCTTCCGATCTAGACGTGATCTTATCAATTTCATCTAGAAATACAATGCCATCATTTTCTACAGCTTTGACAGCGTTTAGAACCATTTACTCTTCATCAATCATCTTTTCAGACTCTTCTGAGGTTATGATCTCAAGGGCGTCTTCAACAGTTAATTTCTTTTGCTTCATTTTATCGCCACCCATGGCTTTGCCTAATATATCGCCTAAATTCAGCACTCCCATAGACGCACCCGGCATTCCAGGTATCTCAAAACCTCCGCCACCAACTGGGCCTGTATCTTTTACATTAATTTCAATTTCAGTATTGCTAATTTCGCCGTCTAAAATTTTTACCCTAAATTTATCTCTTGTTTCAGAAGAGGCAGATTTACCAACTACTGCATCTAAAATCCTTTCAATAGCTCGTAATTTAGCTTTTTCTTCTACTTCTTTCTTAGCCTTTTCTTTTTGATATGCGATTGCAATTTCAACTAAATCCCTTACTATTGATTCTACATCTCTACCAACATATCCAACTTCGGTGAATTTTGTAGCTTCTATTTTAATAAAGGGTGATTCTGCTAGTTTTGCTAATCTTCTTGCGATTTCCGTTTTACCAACGCCTGTAGTTCCGATCATAAGAATATTTTTTGGTACAATCTCGCTACGCATTGGTTCCGAAACTTGGGCTCTACGATAGCGGTTTCTGAGGGCTACCGCTACTGCTTTTTTTGCGCCTTTTTGACCAACAATAAACCTATCAAGCTCCGAAACTATTTCTGCCGGAGTTAGCCCCATTTTATCTTTTGAAGTCATACCACCTTCTCTATAATAATATTATGATTTGAAAATACACATATATCCGCTGCGATATTCATTGATTTTAAGGCGATTTCTTCTGCTGATAGCTTTGTTTCTACAGACTTTAAAGCTCTAGCCGCAGAAAGCGCAAACAGACCACCAGAGCCAATAGCGGCCACCTCATCTTCAGGTTCTATGACATCACCATTGCCTGTAACTATCAAGATATTATCTTTATCAGCTACGATTAACATTGCTTCAAGTTTTCTCAAATATTTATCACTTCTCCAGTCTTTCGCTAGTTCTACCGCGCTCCTAACCAGCTGATTTGAATGTTTATCAAGTTTTGCTTCCAACCTTTCAAATAAAGTAAAAGCATCGGCAGTTGACCCTGCAAATCCTGCTACAATTTTATTATTTGATAATGTACGAAGCTTCTTGGCGGTAGCCTTCATGATACTATTACCTAACGAAACCTGACCATCAGCGGCTATTACTACGTCTTTTCCTTTTTTAAGACACAAAATAGTAGTACCTCTAAGGCCTGGAGAATTTGAGGAATTATTTGTCATAAAATCTATTTACTCTCTTTTTTCTTATTTAAACTTGTATAAATCTTACAAATGTTAGATAATTACTTACAATAAAATTACAAGTACTTGGCTAAAATGAATATATACTCTGTATACACTGATTCAAGCAAAAAGGATAATGAAGTTATTTTAATTAAACAAGGCTTCTCTTTTATAGCTGGTTTTTTTAATTTTTTCTGGGCTCTCTACCATAGGATGTGGTTAATTGCTATTTTTTTGATGATTTTAAGTTTTGTTATAAGCGCAGATGGTCCATCCTTTATTACTTATTGCGTCAATCTTACTATATTGTTCATTTTCGGTTTCTTTGCTAGTGAGATCCGAGAATATTATGCAATAAAAAGCGGATATAATTTATCAGATATAATTCTAGCTTCTTCCGAAGAAGAGGCAGAAGTTAAGTATATTGAAAGGGCAGAAACTTTAAAAAATTTATAAATAATCATGTACGATAAAAATAATATTTTTGCTAAAATTATTAACGGGGATATTCCGGCTGAGAAATTATATGAAGACGAAAAAATTGTTGCTATAAAAGATATTAATGCAGCAGCTCCAATACATATCTTAGTGCTACCTAAAGGGGCATACACTGATTTTGCAGATTTTGTATCGAACTCCTCTCCCGAAGATATTATACATTACTTCAAGACAATTGAAAAAATAGCTAGAGAAAACGGAGCTGAAAATTACAGATTGGTAAGCAATAAAGGAACTGCAGCTGGACAGTCTATATTCCATTTCCATACCCATATACTTAGTGGTTCAAAAAATAATAATCTAATTGATAAAAATCTATGAATAAAAAATATGTAGTCGCAGTAATCGGAGCGACTGGTAACGTCGGTAGAGAAGTCTTAAACAATTTATTTTCTAGGAATTTTCCTGTAAAAGAAGTTTTTGTTGCTGCATCTTCAAACTCTGTAGGGAAAGAAGTGAGTTTCGGAGACGGCACTTTAAAAATCAAGCAAATGAATGAACTTGATTTTAGTAAAATTGATATTGCATTCTTCTGCGCCGGTTCCGCCGTGTCTGAAAAATATGCAAAAAATGCTACTCAGAATGGATGTATTGTTATCGATAAATCCTCTTTTTATAGAATGGATAAAGAAGTGCCTCTTATTGTGCCTGAAGCGAATATACACACACTAAAAGATTTCAAATCTGGAATAATATCAAACCCAAATTGTTGTACAATCCCGCTTGTAGTAGCGTTGAAACCACTAGACAATGCAGCAAAAATTAAACGAGTAGTCATCTCCACATATCAAGCAGCTTCTGGCGCAGGCAAGGCCGGAATGGATGAACTTTATAAACAAACTAAAGCTAAGTTTGTTTTTGAACACCTTAAGCCCGAAGTCTTTCCAGAACAAATTGCTTTTAACCTTTTTCCGCATATAGGAGATTTCAGAGAGGATGGATATACAACAGAAGAATATAAGATTGAAGAAGAACTTAAAAAAATCATCGGAAACCATATAAATCCAACTGTCACTTGTGTTAGAGTGCCAGTGTTTGTATCACATTCTATGTCGGTAAATGTTGAATTCGAAAAAAATATTAATGCACAAGAAGCTGAAGAAATTCTTGAAGAAGCAGAAGGAGTAATCATTTATAACATTGAAAATGAAGTAAAATACGCAACTCCAGTGGATTCAGTTGAAAATGACGAGGTCTTTGTTTCAAGAATTAGGGACGATAAATCGCGTAAAAACGCGCTAAACCTCTGGATATGTTCCGATAATTTAAGAAAAGGCGCCGCACTTAATGCAGTACAGATTGCAGAAGCAATTATCACTTAATCACAACAACTCAATATTCATTGAGCATAATATAAAAGTTTATTACACTATCCTGTACCAAATCTTTGGTAGCGGTGATATCATAAATTTTATGATTGTTGTTAATTATAGTCATTCACTTATAAATTTAGGTAATATGCTCTCTCGTCGCTCACCTATTTAATATAGGTTTTTAGCTCCTTACGCTAAAACCCAAATTTAAAGTGAATTACTATAGTTTAATTATACAAATTTTATTAATATAAATTAATTTGCTTGCAATAATGTATAATAAAAGCTAAAATGTTATAGATTTTAGTTGTACTACAAAAAGTTAAAAACAAAAATATATTAATTTATCAGGCCTAAAAGAACTATAAGGACCAATATGCAAAAAAAATTCAACCAAATAGAAGAAGAATTAAACCCCTTAAAACTAGCGTTAGAAAAATGTAAAACAGAATTTAAAATCACTTTTGTATTTGCGCTTGTAATTAACTTATTAATGTTAGTGACTCCACTATACTCACTACAAGTACTAGATAGAGTAATTGGTAGTGGAAATTTGAATACATTGCTATTGCTTTCCCTTATCATAGCTTTCGTATATTTCATACATATGCTAATGCAAATAGCTAGGTCTTTTACTTTAATCAAAGTTGGTGAATGGCTTGACAATACGCTCTCTCCAATCATATTTGGTCATTCTATATCGGCTTCTGCCACAAAGGTAAACCCTGCATCAAGTCAGATGTTAAGAGACTTTCAAACACTGAAAACTTTTTTAACCAGCACCGGAATTAATACTTTGTTCGATGCTCCTTGGAGTATAGTTTACATAATCGTTTTATTCTTTATACATCCATATATTGGATTCATTACTATCGCTGGGGCTGTTATTATCGTATCCTTAGCTTTCTTCAATGCAGTTGCAACAAATAGAACTCTCGGCGAAGCTACGGAATTTTCAGTTAAAGGAATGGGACAAGCTGATATTGCCAATAGAAATGCAGAAGTTGTTGAAGCCATGGGGATGATAAAGAACGTTAAAAAAAATTGGGCAAAGTTTAACGAAGCTTCTCTTGCAAAACAGTCAATAGCTAGTTATAGAAACGGTATATTGTCAAATATCTCTGGCTTTGTAAGAAACTTAATGCAAATGGCAGTTACCGGAACTGGCGCATATATTGTTGTAAAAACCAGCCAACAAGACATGACAACGGGTGGAATGATTGCAAGTTCAATTATCGTTGGCCGTGCACTTGCACCATTTGGTAACGCAATTGGTATGTGGAAAAGTATTAGTGGGGCGATGAAAGCATATAAGACTATAAATGAATCTTTTGACAGGCACCATGAAAGAGATCAAGCAATGCCTATTCCCCATGTAGAAGGACATCTAGCGATTGAAAATGTGTATTATACGCCTCCGATCCCTACTGGAATGCCACAACCGCCTATGCCAAATTATATCCTAAAAGGGCTATCATTTGCTTTGCAACCAGGAGAAATTCTAGCAATAATTGGCCCAAGCGCGGCTGGTAAATCCACTCTAGCTAAGCTGATTGTTGGTGTATGGGAAGCTTCATCTGGTTCCGTCAGGCTAGATGGCGGGGATGTTTTCACTTGGAACAGAGAGAATTTTGGAGAGCATGTTGGATATCTACCTCAAGGAATTGAACTATTCAGTGGTACTATCAAGCAAAATATCGCAAGGATGCAAGAAAACGTGAATCCAGAATTAGTTATAGAAACCGCAAAAATGTGTGGCGCTCATGATATGATTCTTAAACTACCAGAGGGGTATGATACTGATATAGGCCAAGGAGGCGCTAACCTATCTGGAGGCCAAAGACAAAGAGTAGCTCTTGCACGTGCGTTTTATGGCAAGCCAAAATTAGTAGTACTAGATGAACCTAATGCTAATTTAGATGAAGCAGGCGAAGAAGCTCTAGCAAATGCCTTAAAAGAGGCAAGAAAAAAGAATATTTCCGTAATTGTTATATCTCATAGACCTTCGGTACTTTCAGCAGTTGATAAAGTCATGGTAATTCAAGATGGAGCAGTTGCGAGCTTTGGTACAAGAAAAGAAATTGAAGGACGCATCAAAATGCTAAAAAATGGTACGATCCATATTAACGATTAAATACAGAAAATAAAATGTCTAATAAAAAAGAGAAACTGTCATTAGAAAAATTAAAGCAACTTGAAGAGTTGCAAAAGATGATGGTTAACCAGAGCGGGAGCAAAACTGGTCAAGGTAAATCACCAAAAGGCATGCCGCCAGGATTACCTGGTATGGCAAAAAAACCAAGTATATTTACCCCTAAAGGATTTTTAATTGCAATCTTACAAGGAATGCAAAATAGCGTTAAGTTTATTGATTACTTCATTGATTTTATAATAAGGAAAGATAGCGCCAAAACTAATGATGTTGTAAAAGCATCTAGAGCTCCGATTATGTTTGGAACATTTGTTGTAGTGTTCTTTGTATTTTTTGGACTTCTCTGGTCAGCCACTGCCCCGCTAGATAGCGCAGCTTATGCCATAGGAACAGTGGTAAGCAATACAAAAAAGAAGAGTATAAACCACCCAGAAGGGGGAATAATAAGGGATATTTATGTCAAGCTTGGAGATAGAGTCAGCGCAGGAGATAAATTGCTAGAATTCGATCAGACACGTATTAAAGCTGATTACGAAAGTACGTTAAACCAATATAGGGCCCTTTTAGCGTCAGAAAAAAGGTTATTTGCTGAGATTAATGGTGATGATGAAATAATATACCCAGAATTTATTACAAAAGATAGATCTGTTGCCTATGTAGCTAAAATTATCGAAACACAAAACAATTTGTTTAGATCAAAAAACGATCTAAAAACCTCTGAAAAACAATCAGCAAGGGAAAAAATTAAACAACTTACTAAGCAAATTGAAGGACAAAGAGCAAAAATTAGCGCAGTTCAGAAAACCATCGAAGTAACGGAGGATCGCCTTAACGCAACAAAGAAACTTTATGGTAAAGGTTATGTCCAAAAGTCCGTATTGCTCGAGTTCGAAGCAAAACTAGCGAATGCCCAAGGGGAAACTGCAATGACAGAAACAGAAATTGCTAGGCTAGAGCAAGAGATAACACGGACAGAAATCGAGCTTATCAATCTTGACAATAAGTATTCTTCAAATGCATTGAACGAGTTAAAAGATACACAGGAGAAGCTTTCTCAGGCAAAAGAAAGGCTATTTGCATATGAAGATTCTTTAAAAAGAGTAGTTATAAGATCACCCGTTGACGGCGTAGTTAATAATTTAAATTATTTTACAATAGGCAGCTCAATACCCCAGCAACAGCCTATTCTAGAAATTTCACCTATTGACGATAAGCTAATTATTGAGGCAAAAATTGAACCAAAAAATATTGATTCTATAAGAGTCGGCCTTGAATCAAAAATTCGCTTTAGTGCCTTTAAATCACGTACAACTCCTCTATTTACAGGGAAAGTGATTTCATTATCGCCTGATATCATCATTCCAACCCAAGGCCATCCACAAGATCCGACTTCCGGGGGATATTATCTAGCGCAAATTGAACTTAATATGCAAGAATTTGCAGAAATTGCAAAACCTAGAAAATTGACTCTCCATCCGGGTATGCAAGCAGAAGTTCAGATAATCACTGGAACCAGAACATTATTGAGATATCTATTAGATCCGGTAATTGATGCGATGTTCAAAGGATTTAAAGAGAAGTAGGTTTAATACCAATCCTCAGCTTAAAATACGAGCAATGTAGTAAATATTTAAGCTAAAGGATTGGTATAAATTCAAAAAATCTATTGACTAGACTTGCAAGAAAGTATATAAACTTCTTGCAAGCCAAAATGGGGATGTAGCTCAGGGGTAGAGCGTCTGCTTTGCAAGCAGAATGTCGGGGGTTCGATTCCCTCCATCTCCACCATTTTCAAAGATATTATAATAACAATATTAT
>JANQTT010000018.1 GCA_030731565.1 Rickettsiaceae bacterium
GACAAGCCAACATTCCAAGCGCTTGTGATAAGTGAGTTTTGCCTGTGCCAACTGGCCCCATAATGATTACATGATTCCTTTCTTTAATAAACTTAGCAGTCATTAAATCATTAATCGCATGTCGGATTTTCAATGAATAGCGTTTTAAATCAAACCCTTCAAATGTTTTTACCTCTTCAAACTTTGCTTGACTAATCCTTCTTTGCAGAGAAGTTTGATTTCTACTATCTAATTCATCTTGAAATAGCATTGATAGTAGTTCTTCATATGGCATTGAAGCATCTTTTGCTTGTCTTAATCTACTTTCTAAACTATCAGAGATACCAGATAGCTTTAGTTGTTGTACTAAATTACCAAGTTGCAAACTATTAGGCATAATTTACCTCCATATCAGAGCTATATTCCTTAGAATCTCTGATATAAGCACTAGCCTTAATATTCTTAACTTTATCGACTTTGAGACTCTGGCTAGCTTGTTGATCTAGTTTGTTTTTTAAAATATTGGATATAGCTTCATAAGCATAATTATCATAAGCCACCGCCCGTAAACATGCCGCCTCCAATCTATCAATGCCATATGTCTCTGATAATCTCAAAATAGCTTGAGCCTTACGCAAGCCAATTCTACTACCAGAATCAACCACTTTGCCTATTATTTGATATGTAGAATCACCTATGCTTTTAGCGGAGTTTAAACATTTATCAGCCGTGTTCTCTAGATAATATAGAGCTGATTTAGGATAATCTTTTTCATCAGTAATCCACTTGCCATTATCATAATTTCTTGGGTGGATTTTTATGATTTGATGTTTATAATAAGCAGCAACCGTTTTTAACCCAATACGAATAGTAATCTCTTCTCCTATATATTTTGTTGGTACTGAATAAAAATTCCCCTTGGCTACAAAATGGTGATCCTTCTGTACTTTACAGACAGTCCAGATAGGCATATCAAAAATACCAGATGTTAGCTCGATTAAGCATTCTTTTTCTTCTAATAAAAAGGTATCAATTGGCTTTGATCCTGTTGTGCTGCATACTCTGTGAGATATTTCGTTTTTACACCATTTGATTGCTTCGGTATTAGCCTCAGTAATATTTTGATATAATTTACCAGCTATGAGTTGCTCTCTAACTATTCTAATAGAACGCTCTACTTTTCCTTTGTGTTCAGGTTTGTAGACCTTGGCAGGATCTATTGTAAAACCATAGAATCTTGATAACTCCGAGTAAGTCTCATTTAAGATAGGATCATAAATGTCTGGTTTAATTACTCCGGCTTTTAAGTTATCCAATATTATTCGAGCAGGCACTCCTCCAAAAAAATTAAAAGCATTTATGTGGAGTTGAGCCCAACTTACTTGATCTTGCGAAAAAGTGAACTCTACATAACGGTAACGACTATGCGATAGCGTCATTACAAAAACATAGAG
>JANQTT010000019.1:0-5205 GCA_030731565.1 Rickettsiaceae bacterium
TTGGAATCGCGTCAATGGACGGATCGTTAAGTGCTTCATCGACAGTCATCGCAACGCTTTTGCATTTTTCTGCCGCCATTCGCGCTGCATCAGCGTTCACATCAACAACACATGCCAACGCGCCAATTTCAGCAAGTGTGCGCACATGATTGCTACCCCAATAGCCACATCCAAACACAGCAATCCTAGGGGTTACGATCATTTTTCTATCCTCTTGTCGTTTTAAAAAACAGTCGTAATCATGAGGCCTATTTAAAACAAGTCGACATTGTGCCTCGCAGTGCAAATCAATCTATAAAAAGCATCGTTGTTTGCTTGACATCGCCCTGCCCTTGCCCGTATAGCAGCCTCGTTTTGTGACAGTTTTACTGTTTTGGCGGGGTAGCTCAGCTGGTTAGAGCATCGGAATCATAATCCGGGTGTCGGGGGTTCAAGTCCCTCCCTCGCTACCAAAGAAAGTAAAATTACTCCTTCAAAACGGAATAATATCAAAACCTCGCTAAAATAAATATTTTAAGTACCAAATATCAGAAGCATAGTCCTAGATAAAGTTTTTGTACTGTATTTTGGCACTTGAACATCACTACTTAATCTTAGCTATGCGCCTCGCGTGCCTACCACCTTCAAATTCAGTTTGTAGAAATTTCTCGACGATTTTAATGGAAATATCATCATCGACTAATTTACTACCCAGCACTAGTATATTGGCATCATTATGAGATCTAGCGCGCTCTGCCATAAACTCGCTTGTACATAGAGCAGCCCGAATATCAGAGCTTCGGTTTGCCGCTATAGACATACCTATCCCAGTTCCACAGATCAAAATACCTTGAAGCACTGTTTGTTCAATAATTTCTTCTACCATTTTATAAGTAAAATCAGGATAATCAACTCTCTCCTCAGTATCTGTGCCTAGGTTAAGTACTTTCATACCTTTTTTTTGAAGATATTGAATAATTTTACCTTTCAATTTAACGCCAGCATGGTCACTTGCAATGGCTAAATCATAATTTTTCATTAAACACCTTATTTGATATACAAACTAATAGATATTAATATATAATGACCTTTATTTAATTAGCAAAACAAATCTGTAATTACACACATTGGCAAAATGAAAAAACAAGGCCTTTTGATTCTTTTATCATTTATATTATCTGCATGCGCCGTGTCGAAGCAGTCAGCACCTATAGAGTTTAATCACCCAGGTGCGAAGCAGAAATCCTCCAGCAAGACCACCAATCCAACGCTTGTTGATGAAGGAGAGGTTATTTCTACTGGTTCATTTGAAGTAAAGTCGACTGAAATAATTGATCAGGATGGTACTACTTTTGATAATACCATTGATAATACTGTCGATGGTGAGCAATATATTATTCCAGCTCAAACCAAACCAGAATCAAAGCATAAAATCATTTACCATGAAGTACAAGTGGGCGAAACAATTGAAGATATCGCTCAAAAATATGGACAAAAAGTCCTAGAGATTGCATTATTAAATGACCTAGCTCCACCTTATTATCTTGACGAGTTTCAAATCCTTAAAATCAAACAAACTACAGAAAAAAACTTAGCACCTCCTGTTACTGGATCTACTGAACCATTGATACAAGTAGAAGAAGCTAAAATTGAAAAACCGGAAGTAAAGCTTCAAGAGCAAGCAGTTCATCACGAATATATTACTCCAGTAAAGGGTAAAGTGATTACAAAATTTGGCGACAAAACTCCATTTGGGACAAGCAAGGGAATCAGCATAAGTGCAAAGCCTGGTACTAAAGTGTTGTCTACAGCTGCAGGTAAAGTAATATATGCCGATTACGACGCCACTTTTGGTAATTTAGTGATTATTAAACTAGATGGCAAAAATCTTGTTACTTCTTATGCACATCTAGAGGACATAATCTAATCGACTTGATCTGAATTCTGTACACAGACTTGTAGATATGTTTAACCATTATGATTAGTCCAAGACTTATTAAATGCTAACATTCATAACTTATACCATTTCTCAGAAGAAAAATTATGATTGGCAGTATTTTATCTAGTATTGGCGGTAGTGTCGGAAGATATTTTGGCGGAGGCATTTTATCAACAATCGGGCGCTATGCCGGTAAGTTAGCAGGTGATTATTTAGAAGACAAATGGTTCAGACGTAGTGAATCAACCCATAGATTTACTAATATTCATGATAGTTTTTACATCTCAATGGCCAAATATGGCAAACCTATCCCTTTAACTTTTGGAAGAGTGCAAATTCCTGGACAAATTATATGGGCAGACCAAATCATAGAAAAAGAAAACACTAGTAGCATAAAAAGACACCTTAAAGGGCCAAATATTGACTTAACAAAAGAAACTACAGAACTTGAATATTTTCTTAGTTTTGCAATGTCAATCTGTTTGGGGGAAATTGAAGATATTGAACGAGTATGGTTCGGAGATGACGTTATCGATATCAGCAAATATAAATTCAAGCTTTATAAAGGTGGGGAAGAACAATTACCAGATCCTACTATAAAAGATAAAATTGGTGAATTAACGCCAGCATACAGAGGTCTTGCATATATAGTTTTTGAGGAATTGCCGCTTGCAGAATTTGGCGATATAATACCAAACTTTACTTTTGAAGTTTTAAGAAAGGCTAACGTAAGGGGCAAAATTTCTGTAGAGGATCTAATTGAGTCAATTATAATGATTCCTGGTTCCGGCGAATTCGTTTATGATACAGAAATCCAAACAAAATTTAGGCTTTCAGAACATGGAAAGCAAGTAAACTCTAAAAAAATAAATAGCCACAATCACTATAACCTTCCTAATAGTATTCATAGCCTAAACCAGCTTAAATCTACCTGCGCTAATGTTAAATGGATATCGCCTGTCGTATGTTGGTTTGGCACTAGCCTAGATATAAAAGATTGCTTAATCAAACCAGCTGTAGAATTCAAAGATGAAAATTATCGTTATTCTGAAGAGTGGAGAGTAGCTTCTTATACCCGCGAAACGGCTCATGAAATTACGAAAGATGAACATGATAATCCGCAATATGGAGGCAGCGTAAATGACGCGAGCGTTATCAGATACCTAATTGAGTTAAGAAAACGCAAATTGAATATTATGTTTTACCCTATGTTCTTAATGGATATACCAGGTAAGCCATGGAGGGGAAAAGTTACAGGCAACGCGCAAGATGTAGAAGAATTTTTCAATAAAAAAGGTGGGTATAATGAATTTATTATACATTATGCGAACCTTGTAAAAGATCACGTCGATGCTTTTGTCATTGGATCAGAACTGATTGGACTGACTAAGATACATAGCCAAAACTATTATCCAGCTGTTAAAGAGCTAGCAGCCTTAGCTAAACTAGTGAAAACAATAGTCGGGCCAGCTGTAAAAGTTACATATGCTGCTGACTGGTCAGAATATCATCACACAGAAGGAGGTTGGTATAATCTAGATCTTTTATGGTCATCGAAATACATAGATTTTATTGGAATTGATGCATATTTTCCTATAACAGAATCGCTTTCATCTGACATTTCGCAAGAAGAAATAGAAAATGGCTTCGCAAGCAATGAAGGTTACGATTATTATATTGATTCTCTAGATGGTTCAAAAAAACCTATAGATCCTGCTTATGCGTGGAAAAATTTAAAATATTGGTGGGAAAATCAGCATACGAATCCAAATGGAGAAAAAACGGATTGGGAACCAAGATCAAAACCTATATGGTTCACAGAATTTGGATTCCCTTCAATCGACAAAGCCACTAACCAACCAAATGTTTTTTTTGATGAAAATTGCGTTGATGGCGGGGCACCTAAACATTCAAATGGCGAAACAAATTTCAATATCCAGCGAACTGCTATAAAGGCATTTATTGAGTTTTGGAAAACTCAAGAATATATAGGAGAAACGTTCTTATGGTGCTGGGATGCCCGGCCCTATCCTGCCTGGCCAGTTGGTAATATTTGGAATGATGGGTGCTTATGGGAAAAAGGACATTGGGTCAATTACAAATTCGGTTCAAGCAACCTTGCATCGATTTTACTGGAAATATCTCACCGCTGCGGGCTTGAAACAAACACAATTGATGTATCAACTGTCGACGAAAAAGTTGAAGGACTTATTTTTAGCAATAACCTTACGGGTTTAAATGCAATAAACACATTAAGAGCCGCATATTTTTTTGACATTAACTCGCATTATAAAAACATAGTTTCATTCAAAAAACGCGGCAGTGATAAAAACTCAATTTTTATAAACGACATAGTTATAAAGTTTGACGATAACAGCTTCGCAGAAGTCACCACAGCTAGCGATACATTAAAAATTAGTCGCCTTGGTATAAATTATATAGATAATAACGATGATTATAACCTACGACACATAAGGTTTAATAGGGAGCTAGAGTCCTCTTCTCGTGATATTGCTCTGAACTTGCCAATCGTACTTACCGCATATGAAGCACAAATTATTGGGTCTTCCATCTTAGAAAATGCTTATAATGAAAAGGAGATAATTCGTCTGAGAATTTTTGATCCTAAGGTTAATATAAAACCGTCAGATTTTATTGAATTTAATGATATTTTTCAAAGATATACTATAAGGGTTGTTGATATTCAAATGTCAAATGAAGTCTCTTTATTAACAGGCATCGTTGATAAACAGAGCAACTATACTTATAGCAGAACTGAAAATTATTTATTTAACAACACCGAAACTTATATTGATAATGATCTGGTTCTTCTTGACTTGCCAATGAATATAAATGGTAGTTCTGGCAGTTATATATCAATATATTTCCGAGGTAAAAACGAAACTGCTTTATATGCAAAATTCCCTAAAAAGCTAGACACAAAATGGGATTATGTAACTAATATTGAACCAACTGACGCTATTTGTGAAATAATTAGTTTCAAACAAACAGAACATCCTAGCATCTTCGTAATTGATACATCTAGTAAACTTATTGTTTCTGGCCATAGATTGGAACAATACTCTTCAAATGGTTGGCAATATGCGCAAGCTGGTACTGAAATAATAAGATTCAAGAAAATAAAAAAACTCCAAAATGGACTTTATGAAATATCACACCTAATTCGGGGATTATGCGCGACAGAAGAAGCAATACAAGAAAAACGAGAAGGAGATATTTTTATTCTCCTGGAAAGAGGTCCAAATATTATTAGAGTCTCAGAAAAT
>JANQTT010000019.1:5305-7188 GCA_030731565.1 Rickettsiaceae bacterium
ATGAATATACAGCAGAGACAAATGAAATAAAAATAAATATTTCTCAGCTAGAGCTTAGCGCTAATTTTGAAATAAATATAATATAGTCATTCACTTTAAACTCGGGTGCGTCGTTGCTCTTCTCTCACCTATTATTATAGGCTTCGCTCCTCGCGCCTAGCGCCAAATTTAAATTGAATGACTATACTAAAATAAAATTAAAATATAAAAACATGAAAACAAATAATTTTGCTATTGACCTTATGGTTCCTGGACAGATTGAAAAAGATATAATATTCAATGAATCAATATTATTAATTGATCAGTTTCTTAATAATAGCGTAAATGGATTCATTAAAGATGTACCAGACTCACTTGAAGTTGGAGAAAAATTTATTATATTAAACGGCGATAAAAAAAATCACATCTGCTTTTTGTCCCACAATTCAAAATCAATAGAATTCCTTACACCATCTGATAATACGGTAGTTTTTTCTAAGGAACACAAATGTTTCTTTTTATTTGATAAAGATAATTGGATTAAAATCAATACAGGGTCTAGCCAGGTCCCTGTGAATTTTACAGGCATAAGCGAAAGTTATACAGTTCCCGTTGATATTGCAAACCATTATTTATACTTAAGTGAAGATTGCGCAATTACACTCACTAAAACGACGCTACCTGAAATTACTATAATTATAAAACAAAACGCAAGTTCAGCTAAGACATTAAATTGGCCCGACAATATCTTATGGGAAAATAATTCAGCTCACATAATTACTACAACAACGAATCGGTTTGATATTGTTAAATTATTTCGTCTTCCAGAATCAAACCATTTCTTAGGAAAAATAGTTTCCCAAAACCATAAATTCTAAAAAGGAGTAAGTTTCATGATCACCCTACTTGCATCAATCGCCGGATTCATTACCTCAATTGTGCCAGAAATAATAAGGTATTTTAAAGACATAAATGATAAAAAACACGAATTAGACATTTTAGAAAAACAAATCAAGTTTAACACTTTAAATGCGACCAGAACCCTTCAAGAAATACAAATTTCACAGGATATAATTGAACAAGCTTCGCTTTATTCAACCTATAAAACAAATATAAAATGGGTAGACACTCTAAATGGATCCGTTCGCCCTGTTTTAGCTTACTGTTTTTTCCTATTATATATGGGAGTAAAATATCTACAATATAAAGCTATAACCTCTACCGCGCACGTTATCGAATACCTTGAAGTCATTTGGAATGTAGACGACCAAGCCATATTTGCTGGTATTATCAGTTTTTATTATGGCCATCGGACCTTTAGAAAAATCTGGAAAAATAAATAATAAAAAAATGCATAGGTACACTAATTTAAATGGAATTAACCTTATAAAATTTTTTGAAGGATTCAGGCCAAAACCATATGTTTGTTCTGGTGGACATTTAACTATTGGTTTTGGCCATAAAATCCTTGAGCATGAGAAATTTGATTACATCTCAAATTCAGAAGCAGAATCTCTATTACGAAGCGACCTGATAGTTGCAGAAAAATCAGTGTTACGCAATATTACATCTATATTAAGCGATGATCAATTTGCTGCATTGGTATCTTTTACTTTTAATATGGGTGGAGGGGCTTTGCAAAGGTCTACTATTAGGCAAAAAATTAATTATGGCCAATATCAAGATGCCGGACTAGAGCTACTACGCTGGATATATGCAAAGGGTAAAATATTACCTGGACTAATTGAAAGGCGCAAAGCTGAACATAAACTTTTTATAGTTAATTAATTTCTTTCGCCGTTTAACTAAAGCCACCCGTTGGTATTTCTAAAGCTCCCTTACGGTCGTCCTGAACTTGTTTCAGCATCTCAAGAAACAAATTCAGTGAACACTTTGTTTAAGAT
>JANQTT010000020.1:0-9866 GCA_030731565.1 Rickettsiaceae bacterium
CAGATAAAGGTTTCAGATAAAACGATACCTTTAATCAAAGAAATGGAAGCGTCGATACATTCTATAGTAGCATTTTTTGTTTTACCAATTTTTGCCTTTGTAAATTGTGAATTACCCTTTAAAGAGCTCATGGCAAGTGGGTTAGTTTCTTCAATCAGTATTGGTTGTTTTATCGGCCTATTTATTGGTAAACCACTGGGTATAATTGGGGCGTTATTTGTAATGAAATACTTTAAAAATGTAAGTTTGCCTCAAGATTGTACAAAATTGCAATTCTTAGGAGTTGCATGTTTGTGTGGGATAGGTTTTACCTTGAGCCTTTTTATCGGTTTAATTGCTTTTGATACAGTTGCATTGGAGAACCAAATGAAATTAGGTGTGCTATCGGCCTCTCTGTTTTCTGCTTTAATAGGGACAATTATAATTAAAATCTCAGAAATATATAATTGATATTTTATTAATTTGAAATAAGTAGCTTTTTTACCATTAGCTCGAGTCATATCTTTTTAAATGCTTTGCAAATGCAGGTTAAATCTACCAGCTTGACTTAAGGTGATTTTATAGTTTAAACTTATAACTATAGGTATAACATTTTGAGTGAGGTTTTGAATAATCACAGGTCCGGACTTACAATTGTTTAAACTATAGATAGTAACACGAGATCTAGTTCGTCCGGCTTATAGCATATTCTAGTTTTATTCTCAAGATGGAAAAGTCCTATTTTTATAGTAATTAAAATAGTGAGGATATTATGGCTACAATGGTAGGAACGCAAGAAAGCTTTATCAAAGCAATTCAAGAATTAGTAGAATTAGACTATGATGCCGTCGGGGCATATGAATCGGCTATTAAAAATTTAGACAAACTGGAATATAAAGAAAAGCTCGAAGAATTTAAACAAGATCATAAACGTCATATAACTGAACTTAGTGCGTTTTTAGGTAGATGCAAAGAGAAAGTCCCTAGCGGCCCTGATAATACAAAAAAATTGTTAGTAAAAGGAAAAGTCGAGCTAGCATCTCTTTTTGGAGACAAAAATATCCTCAGCGCAATGTTAAGTAATGAGGAAGATACTAACACTGCATATAAACGTATGGATTCAAGAGTAGGCGAATCGAACGATGCAGAAATAGCTAAAATCATTGCTAAAGGATTAGCGGATGAAAGAAAGCATAAGCATTGGCTGCAAATTACTATTTCTAATGAGGACTAATTTGCGTTTATAGGATTCGAGTCCTTTGCATATTGATCGCTTCAGGGCCAAGGGTGGTAGCTATTTCTGATTCAATTTAATTTACTATAAATACTTATTGCTATCATCCTTTATTTAACAATCCCTTATTATCTCGTCAATTTTACTTGAAAAAGTTCAAAATATGTCTAGAATGAAGCCGTCTTTTGGAAAAGAGTATTTTAAAAGATGCGTTATATAACGTACGCACCCGTAGCTCAACTGGATAGAGTACTTGACTACGAATCAAGCGGTTAGAGGTTCGAATCCTCTCGGGTGCGCCATCTTAAAATTGGTGTTTTCTATAGCTAGTATTTCTGAATACAATAGATGTAATCTATTAAAATGCGAGTTTTAGATGGCTTCTTTAGATTGGAACCCATTTTCCATCAGAATCCTTTTTATATTTTTTTTCTACAGCTGCCCAGGCAACCTTGTGAGCTACTTTTTCTTGAGACTCCTTCGGGTCCTTCCTTTTGGATGGAGATGAGTACTGTTGCCAAGCATGGTTAAAAGCTTCTCTGTATATATCTTGAGCATGTGGAGGTAGATTATTTTTTACCCCCTTGGGTAAATCAACATTGTGGTTATAAGTCATATTATTATCTTATTTTATTGTTTCTAAAAGGTTTACAAATTTATAGTTTAATTATGATTTAATTATAACATTAGTGTAAAATTATAATCAATTTTTATTTGATCTTAGATTAAAAAAAGAAATATCATAAAACTATAAGTTAACTATAAAAGAGGGTTTATTATGGCATTTAATTTACCAAGTTTAAGATCTATGTTACACCCATCCAGAAGAAGCGATGCAGATATAGATTACATATTTAATGATTTTTTTGATAGTTTTGAAAACCAGTTTAAGCGTTCATTCCTAACAAAAAATGAACAAGATTTTTTTCCGCTACTAGATGTTTCAGAAATAAATTCTAATTATACTGTAGAGCTGGATATACCTGGCGTTAAGAAAGAGGATATTAATATTAATGTAGATAATAATGTCTTGACTATCAAAGGCAAAAAAGAAATGGACAAAGAGCGCAAAGATTAGTAATTCCTACTCAAGAGAAAGGTTTTATGGCGACTTTAAAAGATCTATGAGTTTACCCTCCAGTGTTAAAACGGATAAAATAGACGCAAGTTTTAAAGATGGTGTACTAACAATACGTATGCCTAAAGAAAAGTCCGCGAGCGTTAAAACTATTGATATAAATTAGAGGTATATGGTAATTATTGTTTAATAAAATAATTTTTAGAATTTAAATGGCTTTGCATGAGAGACGTAAAATATATTTATTGACAGAATAAGCAAAAAAATATATATTGCACGTAAACTTAACTCATAAATAATAAAAGGTTAATATAATGTCTCGTAGATGCGAATTAACTGGTGTGGCAGTGCAGTACGGCAATAATGTATCACACTCCCAAAGAAAAACTAGAAGACGTTTTGAGCCAAATGTGCGTAGCGTAATATATACTAGCGAAGTTACAGGCGAAAAATACAAGCTAAAAGTGGTTGCAAAGACTATGCGCACTATAGAAAAATTAGGTGGCCTAGATGCATTTATGCTAAAAGCAAAATCTTCTTCTATGTCGCTCAGGGCGAAAAAGCTAAAAAGAGAAATCGCTAAAAAAGTTAGTGGAGTAGCAGCATGAAAAAAGACATACATCCAGCATACCAAAAACTAAAGATAAAAATTGGCAAAGATGAGTTCATTACAGCTTCAACTCTAAAATCTGGTGAAATTCTTATGGACGTAGACTATAGAAAACACCCAGCTTGGAATAAAGCTGCTGGGAACGTTGTGAACCAGTCCAATAAAAATGTAAGTGACTTTAATAAGAAATTTGCTGGCCTTTCATTCGGAATAAAGAAATAATTCAACTTAATTTTACTAGGCGCTGACGGCAAAAGTAGAAAGAAAAAAGTCCAAAAGCTTGGGCTTTACACCTTTGCTGGGGAACGTCTAATATAGAAAATAAAATAATTATTTTTCCTAAAAACCCTTTTGAGTTTATAACTCATGAGGGTTTTTGTTTTTTGACATTGCCCAATAACTACAGATAAAATTTAAATTAAGCATATTTTATTAAAAAGCAAGGTTAAAGAAGCACAGATCATATCGAGGAATTGTCATAGCTTTTATACAAAGTGCCAATTCAATGTAATTTACTATAATTTTCTATTACTGCCTATAGTTATTGAGCAATGCCCATCCGCTGCCGTCAAAGGTAGAAAGAAAAAGTTTTTCGCCTGAAAACTCAGGCTTTATGACTTTGCCCGGTAGTGCCTAGTAGATTAATGCACTAATATCAATTATAGAGGTAAACTGGTTTATTTTAAGTAGAGCTAGTTTCTCTTTCCATATTTCATTAAAGGCTGTTGCAAAATACGGTAATACCATTTCCTGTATAAAACATTAATGGTATACTTATTGTATATAGGCATGCCTTGTCTAGTATTTAATATACTATACCTATGGTTTTGCTACTTAGCTTCAGTATTTAATGAATTATCTGCAGAAGATTCAAGTTTGGCTTTTTCAATTGCTCTATCAAGTTCAACTTGAGTGCAAATACCAAGTAGTACAGGATCACGTTGGCGGATATTTTGCATATTCCAATGCGAGCGATCGCGAATAGCTGCGATTGTGGATTTTGTTGTACCAATCAACTTTATGATTGTTGAGTCTTTAATATCCGGAAAATTTTTAAGAAGCCAATAAATCGCATCTGGTTTATCCTGTCTGCGAGCAATCGGAGTATAATGTGCCCTTTTTTTGTTGCTTTTATTTACTGCTTCATAAGCTGAGCTGGTTTTCAAAACCAAGCGAGCCTTTGGGTCTTTTGCGCAACGTTCAATCTCGTTTTTATCAAGTTGACCGGAAACAACCGGATCCACGCCAATAATGCCTGACGCAACTTCTCCATCAGCTATACCTTTAACTTCTAGTTCATGAATGCCACAAAAATGTGCTATTTGCTCAAATGTAAGCGTTGTGTTATCTATCAGCCAAACAGCTGTAGCTTTTTGCATTAAAGGGTATTTTTGTTTTTTGCTCATGATAAATCTTTAATTTTTTGTTTAAGCTATAGCGCTGCACATTACAAATGAAAAATACTATTTTTAGTCTGTAAAGTCAAACATTATATGGTGCTGCCGTCAAGGGCCAAAAACTTAAGCTTTTATATTTTTGCCGCTAGTGCCATAGCCAATGGATACTAAGTTCTTTGGGTATAAATTCCAATTACAGGAGCATGATCTGAAGGTTGTCTTTTTTCTCTTGTTTTATAATCAATTATGCAATCCTCTAGATTTTGCAGAGCATTACTTGTTGATATTATTGTATCTATTCGCATACCATTATTTTGTTCAAAAGCGCCCGCTCGATAGTCCCACCAAGAAAAGTCTCTTTTGTGGGGGTGTTTTGCTCGAAAATTATCAACGAATCCGTCATTTAAAATAGTACGTAACTTTCTTTGTTCGGTTAAAGTGAAGCAAGTTGTATCTCTTAGGTTATCAGGGGAATATACGTCTGTATCAAAAGGTGCTATGTTATAATCTGCGCCAATAAATAATTTTTCCTCAAATGATTTTTTAGACTTAATATAATTTATAAATGCATCGTAGAAATCTAATTTTATAGCGAATTTTTCGCTACCGACTTCTCCTCCATTAGGCGCATAAAGCGATATTACTCTGAGGAAACCAATTGGAGTATCAAAACTACATTCGATAAATCTTGCTTGCTCAGGAATTGGATTGTCCGGAAATTTTGTTATAACTTCATCTGCTGGGATTTTAGAAAGTATAGCTACTCCATTGTAGCTTTTCTGACCATGTATATACAAATTATATGGCAAATCACTTAGCTCTTCGGACGGAAATTTATCCGTTTCACATTTTAATTCCTGCAAACAAATTATATCAGGATTGTGCTCGGTAATAAATTCCCTTAGGTGATTTAATCTAATTTTTATAGAATTGATATTCCAGGTAACAATTTTAAAACTCATATTTCGGACACTATTAATTAATTATAGGAACGTTTAGTTCTGACATTTAGGGCAGAAAAAGCTAGATCTTCCTGACTGTTTTATTTTTTCGATAGTCTCTTGGCAAGAATAACACAGCTTTCCGGCTCTGTCGTAAACATTTAATTCTTGTTTAAAATAGCCGGGTTTGTTATCTCCGTTGACAAAATCTCTAAGTGTAGTGCCCCCGGCTTTAATTGCCTTGGTTAAAACTACCTTGATTGCATCTACTAATCCTGTTATTTCAGTGCTACTTAAATCTGCAGCTATGCGCTCGGGATTAATTCCTGAAGTAAAAAGACTTTCAGCTGCATAAATATTACCAACGCCTACGACTATCCGACTATCCATTATAGCCGTTTTAATAGGTGTATTTTTATTTTTGAGCCTTTGCTCTAGATACAGCGCATTAAATTCATTTGTTAAAGGTTCAATACCCATGTTTTTTAAGAAACCTTGCTTATCAAATTCATTTGTTGAGCAAGTATAAACCATGCCGAATCTCCTTGCGTCATTAAATATTAACTGCTTGCCACTAGCAAAACTAATTTGTATGTGATCATGCTTTTTAGCTTTATAGTCTTTGGGTTGCACAGTAAGCCTTCCGCTCATTCCAAGATGTACTACGAATGAATTCTGATTACTTAGTTTAATATTTAAAAATTTAGCCCGTCTTTGTATATCTATTATAGTGCTATTTTCTGTTAACTTTTGAAGTTCAGGGCCTAACTCATAGCGTAGATTATTCCTATTTTTCTGAAAAGAAACTATTTCCTGATTTAAAATATTTTTTTTCAGATAAAGCATTAAAGTTTCAACTTCGGCTAATTCTGGCATTTTATCTGGTTATTCGTTGATATGAATGATAATTTGTTATAGTTTATAAAACTTATAATAGTATTGCAAACACGAAGTTGCAGATGGATATAGGTATAAAATTTTTATGAACGAAAAAGGCGAAAAAAATTTTGGATTTAAAAAAGTATCAGCTAAAGAAAAAAGATCCCTTGTAGATGGCGTTTTTTCGGATGTTGCAGGTAAATATGATCTAATGAACGATTTTATGAGCTTCGGTATACATCGCCTTTGGAAAGAAGAATTTTGTAGGATGATACCGAATATGGATTCTATAATCCTTGATGTAGCGGGCGGAACAGGTGATATTTCGTTTAGACTAAAAGAAAAAGGAAAAACTCAAGGCAAGAATACACATATAGTGGTTAGTGATATTAATAAGGAAATGCTAGATGTATGTCAGTCCAGAGCAATTGATAGAAATATCTTAAATAATTTTGACATAGTCGTAGCTGATGCCGAGAAACTACCGTTTTCTGATAATAGTTTCGACTATTATACAATAGCATTTGGTATTAGGAATGTGGTTTCTATAGAAAATGCTCTTGCAGAGGCTTTAAGGGTTTTAAAACCGACCGGCAAATTTCTGTGTCTAGAGTTCTCTAAAGTGCGAAATAATTTTCTCAAACCTTTATATGATTTTTATACATTTAATGTAATTCCAAAAATTGGAAATTGTGTTGCTGGCAATCAGGATGCCTATAGATATCTAGCTGAAAGTATTAGTCTGTTTCCAGACCAAGAAGATTTTAAGACGATGATTCAGAAAGTTGGTTTTACAAATGTCGCATATAAAAACCTTACTTTCGGTACGGCAGCTATTCATTATGGCTTTAAAGGTCAAGGTTAAATAAAGTTTTAAGCTATGATTAATTTTGCGAGACATTTTCCAAAGGTCATATGGGTGATCTACGTTATTAGTAAAAAACAACTATTAACCTATCCTGGACACTACAAAATACCAACAACTTTAAAATTTATTGGGTATATATTTTGCGCTATCTTTTACCCTAAAGGGCTTTTTATAAAACCTAAAAATAGCTTTGGAAAAAGGCTAAGCGAGTTTTTTTGTGAGTTTGGTCCAATCTATATTAAATTTGGCCAGACGCTGTCTGCTAGGCCCGATTTAGTAGGGGCGGAAGTGGCAGAGAGTTTGAAATATTTACAAGATAAACTCCCGCCTTTTGACACAAAAATTGTATATAAAAAATTTGAGAAAAAATTTGGTAAAAAAATTTCAGATATATTTCTAGAATTTGATGAAAAGCCAGTTGCTGCTGCATCGATCGCGCAAGTTCATAAAGCTAAATTGAAAAATGGGGAAACTGTAGCTGTAAAAGTACTCCGTCCAGATATTGCTAAAAAGTATGAAAAAGATATGCAATTTTTGGAGTTTGGAGCTAAATTGATATCAGTTTTGGCTAAAAAAGCAAAACGCCTGAAGCCAACAGAAGTTATTGCTGTCTTCAGGAACTCTATGAAGTTTGAATTAGACTTAAGGTCGGAAGCGTCCGCTGCGTCAAGGCTTCATGATAATTTCATAGATGACAACAGTTTGCTGATTCCAAAGATTTATTGGAACCTTACTTCGAGTGATATCCTCACTTTAGAATGGGTTCATGGAGTTTCGATATACGATAGAGTCAAAATAATAAAACTAGGCCTTGACTTGAAAGAAATTGCTGCAAAAATAGCGGTTATTTTTTTCAACCAAGCATATAGAGACGGTTTCTTTCATGCAGATCTTCACCCAGGTAATATATTAGTCTGTGAAGATGGAAAGATAGCCTTAGTTGATTTTGGAATAGTTGGTTTTTTACCAGAAAACGATAGGTTAGCCATTGCTGAAATTTTATATGCATTTTTAAAAAGAGACTATCAACTAGTAGCTGAAATTCATAAACGTATAGGATATATTCCCAAAGATACTGATCTTTACCAATTTACGATGAGTTGTAGAGCGATTGCTGAGCCTATTATTGGACTGGCTATAAAAGATATTTCAATAGGCAATTTGTTAGCGCAACTTTTTAAAGTTACAGAAGAATACGGCATGGAAATCCAACCGCAGCTATTGTTGTTACAAAAAACTATGGTAGTTGTTGAAGGAATTGGGCAAAGCCTTGATAAAGATATTAATATGTGGCAATTAGCAGAACCTTGGATAAAAAAATGGGCCGCAAAAAACCTATCTCCTGAGGCTAAAATACTGAGAGTATTAAAAAAATTATTTAATGACATAATGTAGAAGAACTATGAGAATTGTAACGTGGAATATTAACTCCATAAGGCTACGCATCAGCCTAATAAAAAAGCTAAAAGATAAGCATAATCCTGATATAATTTGTTTGCAGGAAACAAAGACTGAAGATAAACATTTTCCAATCCAAGCTGTAAAAGATATAGGTTATACATATACGGTTTTTACTGGCGAAAAATCTTATAGTGGTGTTGCTATACTTTCTAAAATACCAATAGAAAGCCACTTTTCTATTGATTTTTATAATGAAGATAAACGCCATATTTGTGCTAAAATCAATGATTTTGAGGTGCATAATTTTTATGTACCAGCAGGCGGAGATGAACCAGATACTGAAACGAATCCTAAATACAAGCATAAACTTGAATATGTGAGCTTAATGCAAAAATGGTTTGCTTCTAACCGCATGCCATCTGATAAAATAATTCTAGCAGGAGATCTTAACATTGCACCGCACGAGCATGATGTTTGGTCGAGTCGTCAATTAAGGAATGTTATTAGCCACACTCCGCCGGAACGTGAATCGTTATTATCGCTTCAGAACTCTTTTGATTTTATTGATACAGCAAGACACTTTATTAATTTAGACACAAAATTATATACTTGGTGGAGCTATCGTAATCGCGACTGGAAGAAATCTAATAGAGGCAGAAGGCTAGACCATATATGGGTTAGTCGCCCGTTTGAAAAACAGCTAAAGTCTACAAATATTGTGTCATGCGCGCGTGATTGGGAAAAACCTTCTGATCATGTACCTTTTATATTAGATCTATCTATTTAATGGCGCCTACTCGCAAGATGTTTTTTTTAACTAATTTTGCATAAGGACCCTTAACATATAAATTAATTTTTTATATTTATTGACGTGCGGGCCGATATTATTTAGCATCGTCATATATAGTGAATTATTAAACTCAAAAAGTAAAAAAGTTAAGAAATGAAGCATTTATCCAAGATTTTATTAGTGTTTTTTGTACTATTATTTCAATTTAATCTGGCTGCTAAAACGCTAGATGATAAAACTATAACAAACTCAGTTAAAAAACTTCTTGTAAAAGAAAACGACATTCCTAATATTAAAATAAAAGTTAATACAAAAAATGGTGTCGTATATTTGAGCGGTAGTGTTGATACTAGATTGCAAGAAAATAGGATTATTGAGCTTGCAGCAAGTATTGAAGATGTGGTTGATGTGGATACCAAAAACTTAAATGTGGTTAGTAGTTCAGAATTTCTTGCTGATTCATTAATTACTGCAAAAGCTAAAGGCCGTATTAAATATTTATCTTTGAATAAACATATTTCTGAAGGGTATAATCTGCACGTAGAGACAACAAATAAAGTCGTTCATATTTTTGGAGATGTAAAAGATAAAAAGGATATCGAGACAATAAAAAAAGTGATTAGCGATATTGTTTCTGTAGAAAAAATAAATATGAATATCAAATGCCAATAGAGAATTATAGTAAAAGT
>JANQTT010000020.1:9876-13519 GCA_030731565.1 Rickettsiaceae bacterium
TATGCTTTTATGTTGTATAGTAAAAGTAGTTGAATTAAGGTATGTTTATAGGCAGCACCTAATTCAACATAATTCACTCTAATGAAACCAATTTCTGTTTATGTCCATTGGCCATTTTGTCTCTCCCTTTGTCCATATTGTGATTTTAACTCACATGTTGCATCAAGCATTGACCACGATCTATGGCTTAATTCATATAAGCAGGAAATAAGCTATTTTAAAGAAAAGCTCTCTGGACGCAAAATACAATCAATATTTTTTGGAGGAGGAACCCCCTCCTTAATGAGGCCAAAAACAGTAGAAGGAATCATAGAAGTTCTGTCAGCTATTGGTGTGGTATCAGAAGCAACAGAAATTACTCTTGAAGCAAATCCAACTTCTTATGAAACCGAAAAGTTCAAAGAATTTAAATCAGCTGGGATCAATAGGGTGTCTATCGGTATTCAGTCGCTAAAAAATGATGCGCTGAAAATCCTTGGCAGGATGCACTCTAAGGATGAAGCAATATCAGCTATAAACTCAGCCTCTAAAATATTTAGCCGCTATTCATTTGACTTAATTTATGCCATACCTAATCAAACGTTAGAAGATTGGCAAAATGAATTAAGCGGCGCAATAAAATTTGCAAATGGTCACATTTCTTTGTATCAGCTAACTATAGAAAAAGGCACACCATTTTATCAAATTTTTAAAACAGGGCAAATGCAATTACCATGTAACGAAACTTCTGCAAATATGTATGAATGGACAAATAACTTTCTTAAAGAGCAGGGGTATTACAACTACGAGATTTCAAACTATGCACAGCAAGGAAATGAGTGCTTACATAATTTAGCTTACTGGAATTACAACGAATATCTAGGAATTGGACCAGGCGCACATAGCAGGTTACACAACGATAACAGTATTAATGCTATAATGATGTTGCATAAACCGGAAAAGTGGCTACAAAACATCGAAAAAAAAGGTCATGGAATACAGACTAATTCTTCTTTAGTTCAAGGTGAATTAATTGAAGAAATAGTTATGATGGGTACCAGATTAAAGCAAGGAATGTCTCTTGGTGCGTTTAACGAGCTAACAGGAATAAATTTTGATAATGTACTTCTAAAAAAGAATTTTTCTCACTTCCAAAAATGCGGATTGGTCTTTAAAAATAATACGCATTTTGGGCTAACTGAACGAGGGCTACTATTGCATAATTACTTAATTCCAAGATTAATTTCTTAGTTCTATAGCTCCATGATGACTAGTCGCCGTATATTCAGCTATATCAAAATCATAAATAGCAAATTGCGCCAATAGTAAAAATATAATTGCAATGATAGCTTTATATTTTGATAAAACTCTCTCTATTTTTGTTACTTTAGATTTTGTAAATATATCTGTATTAATAATAGGTGTTCTTGCTATTCGTTTAAGCGCCCAGTCTCTTGTTAGTGCATTCATATTTTCTGATAATAACATTATCTACCTCTTTTTTTATTTCAAAATAAAACAAATTTTTGTTTGCTTATAATCACAAACCTATGTTATAAAATAATTGTACAGTTTTCAAGAGAAATTTTAAAAAAAGGTGTAAAATGATGAATCACGGAGGAAAAAGAGCTGGTGCAGGGCGCCCTAAAGGCCAAGGAAAGTATGGTACTGCAACAAAAGCGATCAGGGTACCAGAGTATTTAGTTGATGATGTAAAAGATTATTCAATGAATGGTGGATATAAAATCCCATTCTTTAGTTCGAAAGTTGAGGCAGGAAATCCATCTATTGCTGAGGACCACATAGAAGATCTTCTTGATATGAACAGCCTGTTAATCCGCAATCCTGAAACTACATTTTGTGTTAGGGTTACTGGGTTATCAATGATCGATGCGGGAATTTATGAAGGAGATACGCTTATAGTGGATAGTAGCATAACTCCGATAGAAGGGAAAATAGTGATTGCAGCCCTTGATGGAATGCTAACAGTAAAACGCTTAGGTTACATTAACGGGAAACCCTTTCTACTGCCAGAAAACGCAAATTTTGACCCCATTCCCATATTAGAAAATTCGGAAGTGCATATTTGGGGAGTAGTAACAAACGTTTTAAGGAGTTTATAAGCTATGATTTATGAAATTGAAAACCTAAATTCGGCAAGGCAGTTTTTAAAAAGCACCACAGGAAGTGTAATTATAACAAACCCTCCTGGAAGTACGCGTTATTATGGAATGCGAGTAATTGATTACATTTTTAAAACTTTAAAACAGGAGTTTCCAGGTAAAATATCAGGATTCATTGTTAATGCATACGATGATTATTCTGCCTTTACGACTGCGCGTAAATTAGGATATAACCAAATTGAATACGTCAATAATGCTGCATGAATATTCTCAAGCACTACCGGCAAAATTGGAAAGTTAAGTTTTTGCTAAAAAATCTCTTAAAACCTTTTTCATTCTGCCTTTGTCGGTAGTGCTAAACGCCGGGCCGTGAATGCAAGCTAAAATTATGCTTTGATTTAAGATTATTGAATATAAGCTATCTGAAAATCAAAACACTTTTAACTTTTAGTAGTATTGATTTAATTATAAGGAGCTGTTAAACTTAAATTATATATTATAGTCATGCATTTTAAACTCAGGTAGCGTGTTGCTAGCCCTTTTATCTCCTGTATATAGGCTTCGCCCTTCGCGCCTAATATCAAATTAAAATTGAATGGCTACATATAGTAATTTAATTTGTACATAAAGAATATAGAGCATAGTTATTTTTATAGGCTTTGCTTATCGTTACTAGGCTGGTTTATTCATATTATATAGAGTTATAGTTTATAAATTTAATTTTCAGAATTCCGGCAACAATAGTTAGGTTATATATATGAGTATTAATGGATTAAAATTCGAACAATATAAACTCCTGATAAGTCAACTACAGAACGTCCAATTATCTCGAGAAACTTCTAATAATTTTTGGGTAGTAATAAATAGTATAGGTCTTACGGCAATTACCTATATACATGATATACAGAGCGGTATAGATAAAAAAACGATGTCTTTAATTTGGGGGCTGCTCATATTGGGCTCATTTTTGGGGATACTCTGGCTCAGAGCCCTAATTTCTGTAAAGAAGGATATGGAGATAATATATAAACTAATTGCAAAGTTTGAAAAAGAGCTAGGCTCCACTGTTTTTTCGCATCGATACAAGGAAGAAACAACCGAAGTTGAAGAAAAATCTTCGGTTGTTATTAGCGAAATATTTGTTCCTGTAATATTTATCCTCAGCTATGTAATACTAGGTATTTTATTTTACTGGGTATTTTAACGCTAGTTATGGATAAGAAATTTAAGAGAATTTTTAATCCATAACTGGTGTTGTTGGATCATATAGAATCAAGAGTGCGTATCTTGGCTTTGTAATGGATTTCATTCTGTGACATGACAACAGTTGCAGGTCTAAACCGTTCTATGACTGAACGGACGTAAGGCCTTGTATATGCGCTTGTTAGCAAAACGGGTATATGGCCTTTAATAGCTTGGTCATCAAAAGCTTTTTTTACTTTTTTAACAAATTCTTGCAATTTGGAAGGTTGCATTCAAAATTGTTTATCAGCACTACCAGCATCAACTAGACTTTAAATAAATGTTCTCTCACATTCAGG
>JANQTT010000020.1:13529-24812 GCA_030731565.1 Rickettsiaceae bacterium
TGTCATAGCCATTAAATTTTTATTAGCTCTTGCTGCATCTGAAATGGATTCTAGTATATATGGTAGGTCTCGAATTGAAATCATTTCGGATAATAAGTTTTGCAGAACTTTTTGTAATGTGGCTACTGAAACAACGTCTGGTATAACATCTTTTACTAACTGCTTATGTTCATCCCCTAGTTTATCGAGCAATTTTTGTGTTTCACTATAAGACAGTAGGTCTGTTATGTTTTCTTTAATTTGCTCTGTTAAATGCGTAGTAATTACTGTAGATGGATCAACTACAGTGCAATTATTGAATAATGCTTCCTCTTTATAACTTTCATCAATCCATTTTGCTGGTAATCCAAAAGCGGGTTCTTTGGTGCTCTCTCCAGGAATGTCTATATCGCTTCCTTGAGGATCCATTATCATTAATTTACCGGGGCGTACAAAGCCTCTTCCGGCCTCAAGCTCCTTGATTTTAATTACATATGCATCTGTATCAAGTTGGATATTATCCTGGATGCGAACAGCTGGCATCACAAAACCGTATTCCTTGATTATTTGCTTTCTAAGCCCTTTTATTTGTTCAGTGAGGTTGTGCCCATTATTGTTATTTACAATTGACATCAATCCATAACCAATTTCTAGCCTGATCAAATCAATTTGCAGTACATCAGATATTTTTTCTGTATCTTCGCCGGCTTTATCTCCTGTTTCACTCGTAGATTTTGCATCTGAACTAGACTTTTTTCCTCCAGATGCACTATAACCAGTAGCTAGACTTCCTTTACCATTTATATTGTAAATGCCATAGGCAGTACCACCAATAATCCCAGAAATAATTGCAAATGGAACGAATGGCAAACCTGGCAAAAATGCCATAAGACCTGTAACGATAGAGGTCATAGTCAGCGCTCTAGGATGTTTTCCAAGTTGGCCAAAAATTAATTTGTCAGTTGTACCAGATGTACCAGCTTTAGTTACAAGCAAACCCGCTGACATGGAAATGATTAAAGAAGGAATTTGCGATACAAGTCCATCACCAATTGTAAGGATTGTATATGTTTGTACCGCTACATCAAAAGTTAACCCTTTTTGAAGTATACCAACGATCATTCCGCCAATTAAATTAATGAATGTAATGATTAAACCAGCAATAGCATCGCCGCGTACAAATTTATTAGCACCATCCATAGCGCCGAAAAATGTACTCTCATCTTCTAGTTCTTTACGTCTGGATTTTGCAGTTTTTTCATCAACTAGCCCGGCCGCCAAATCTGCGTCAATTGCCATTTGCTTACCAGGCATAGCGTCAAGGCTAAACCTTGCTGCAACTTCCGCTATACGTCCAGAACCTTTTGTAATCACAATGAAATTAATTAATGTCAGGATAAGGAATACAATCATCCCAATTACAACGTTACCCTGCATAACAAAGCCACCAAAAGCTTCAATAACCTCTCCAGCTGCATCAGAGCCAGTGTGTCCTTGAGACAAAATTAGTCTGGTAGACGCAATATTCAGTGATAGCCTTAAAAGCGTTGTGACAAGCAAAATCGTGGGAAACACACTCAAATCAAGAGGCTTAAGGATAAATAATGTTGTCATTAATATGACAAAGGCTGAACCTATAGAAAATGCTAATAGAAAATCGAGTAAGCTCGTTGGAATTGGAAAAAGCAAAACCATTAAAATTCCAATAACAGAGCACGCTAATGCTATATCACCGTAATCTGTTATTTTCTTTAATATATCAAGCATTTATATAGTTAATGTTATTTAGCTTAAGCGCGTTTATTTTAAAGAATTTTTTAAGGTTGTGCAATTGCCTTTTGATTATCCGCGCAAGCTATACAATTTATAAGTTAAATATTATAGCAATTTATGTTGAATTAGGGTTTGATAAGTATTTCTAATCCAACATAAATTACTATAAATCACTCCCCGAGTCAATTAACTAGAAAATATATAGTTAACAATTTACTGACTTGACGTTTTGTCATATAGTTTTAAAGAAGAATGATCTATAGCTCGAAAATTATGACTAATAAAATTATTGGAATATACCCAGGAACTTTTGATCCAATTACAAATGGACACGCGGATATAATCGCTCGCGCAAGTAAAATTACTGACACTTTAATACTTGCTATATCAGAAAATTTAGGTAAAAATCCAATGTTTTCTATAGAAGATAGATGTCAAATGGCGCGTATTTACCTTGATAAGTACGATATAGCTTCGAATGTTAAGGTAATGAAGTTCAATGGCTTGCTTACAAAATTTGCAAGTACTGTGAATGCAAAATTTATCGTAAGAGGCCTTCGTGCGGTATCGGACTTTGAGTACGAATTTCAAATGGCTTGTATGAATTCAAGACTTGATGAAACAATCGAAACGATCTTTTTGCCTGCATCAGAAAAAAATCAGTTCATTTCTTCTAGGCTGGTGAAAGAGATAGTAAGTATGGACGGAGATATTTCGGCTTTTGTAATTCCAGAAATTAAGCAAAGGCTTATACAATACTATAAAACTAATAGGAAATAAATGCAGAGCTCCAAACCTATACTAAATATAAATCTAAAAAATCTTCGGCACAATTATGAAGCCTTAAAAAAGGCTTGTCCTAATGCAGATGTTGGAGCAGCGGTGAAAGCAGACGCTTATGGACTAGGGGTAAAGGAAGTAGCTCCAGTTTTAATCAGCTCTGATTGCAAACATTTTTTTGTGGCCAATTGTGACGAAGGCATAGAGCTCAGGTCAATTATAGGAGGCGGGGCTAATATTTATGTTTTCCATGGAGTATTCCGTAATGAGCTAGAAGCGTTTTTAGAACATGGCTTAATACCAATACTTAACCACTTAGAGCAGATAAAAATATGGCAGGAATATGCAAATACTTTAAAAAGAAAGCTTCCTTGTATGATACATATTGATACTGGCATGCATAGGCTAGGGATGCAAGAACCAGAAGTGAATAAGTTAAACTTAAACTTTCATACTAAAGACCTTGATATCCTATGCGTTATCAGTCATTTAATCTCTGCAGAAGATATTGGCTCAGATCATAATAAAATCCAGCTGGAACGCTTTGCTGAATTAAGTGGAAAATTTAAATATTCTGCAAAAAGCTTAGCAAATTCCAGCGGTATATTTTTAGGCTCAGATTACCATTTTGACCTAGCAAGACCGGGAGCTGCAATTTATGGTATTAATCCAACTCCGTATATAGATAATTCGGTTATAAAACCTGTAGCTTCTTTATTCGCTCCAATAATACAAATAAGTACTTTATTACCTGGGGACGGGGTTGGTTATAATAAAACCTATACTAACATCAGTAAAAAAAGTTGCGCAATTGCCACTATTCCAGTTGGTTACGCAGATGGATTTTTGAGGCATTTTAGTAATAAAGGAAAAGTTATAATAGCGGGACACGAAGCGCCAATAATAGGCAGGGTTTCAATGGATTTGACGATTGTTGATGTATCAAAAATTCCAGAAAATCTGCTTTTCCTAGGGCAGTCTGTTGAGCTACTAGGGGAGAATCTGACTGCTGATAAAATTGCTAGTTTATGCGATAGTAATGGCTATGAAATTCTAACTTCTCTTGGCTCTAGGTACGAAAGAATATATAGTTAATTTTATTAATTAGGTATATTTAAAATAAATATGTTGTCAGCGATTCAAATTCTAGGTAATAAAACGATATGCTCCGTAAAAGATCTTGGAGTATTATCAATTTTTATAGGTAAAATCCTTGCTAGCTTTACCAAAGGTCCTTATTATTTTGGCCTTATATTTCGTCAGCTTATCGTTATAGGTTACTATTCATTACCAGTTGTTGCTATGACAGCTTTTTTCTCAGGAGCTGTGCTTGCCCTGCAAAGCTATACTGGATTCTCACGTTTTTCTGCTGAAGGGTCTATTGCAACTGTCGTTGTATTATCAATTACTAGAGAGCTTGGTCCTGTACTTGCCGGTTTAATGGTAGCAGGCCGAGTTGGTGCTTCAATTGCTGCAGAAATTGGTACAATGCGAGTAACTGAACAAATTGATGCTTTGTATGCATTATCAACAGATGCTATAAAATATCTTGTAACGCCGCGAGTTTTGGCGGCGGTTATTACTTTGCCAATGCTGGTTTTAATTGGAGATATTATTGGGGTTATGGGTGGATACCTAGTTAGTATTCATAAACTTGGCTTTAATAGTAGCAGGTATATAAATAACACTATAGAGTATTTAGAATCGATCGACGTTATATCTGGATTAGTAAAAGCTGCAGTATTTGGTTTCATTATCTCGGTCATGAGTTGCTATCATGGTTATTATTCAGAGAAAGGAGCAAAAGGCGTGGGTAGAGCGACAACAGCAGCGGTGGTTAGTTCATCAATTTTAATTCTAATTAGTAACTATTTAATAACAGAAATATTCTTTAGCTAATGTCAGAAAATCTAAAATTTAAAATACGAGGATTAAATAAATCTTTTGGATCTCATCATGTTTTGCAGGGGGTGGATTTAGATATTAAGAGAGACAGCTCTTTGGTAATACTTGGTGGATCAGGAAGCGGAAAATCAGTTTTAATTAAATCACTGATTGGGCTACTGAAACCTGATTCTGGGAGTATATTATTTGATGGGGTTGAATCAATAAACTTTACTAATAAAGAAAGGCTTAAAATGCTGGAAAGCTGTGGCTACTTATTCCAAGCAGGAGCATTGTTCGATTCATTAAATGTGGAAGATAATATAACTTTTTTTGCGCAAAAAAAACTTTCTTTGAATAAAAGCGAAACTCGTGATCTGGCGTGTAGAAAACTTAGGTCAGTAGGTCTAGAAGAACGAATATTAGATCTATTCCCATCTGAACTATCAGGCGGTATGCAAAAAAGAGTGGCGCTTGCAAGAGCGATTGCTACAGATCCAAAGGTCATCTTTTTTGACGAGCCTACAACGGGACTCGATCCAATAATGTCCAATGTAATTAATGATTTAATTATAAAAGTCCGTGATGAGCTAGGTGCTACTACAATAACCATCACCCACGATATGCAAAGCGCGCATAAAATTGCAAAAGAAGTAGCTTTCTTATGTGAAGGAAAAATTATCTGGAACGGAAAGATCGATGAAATGGATAGTGCCAAAAACCCTCGTTTGCAACAATTTATAAATGGGTATACTGAAATACCATTGACCTTGTGATTTATACTTCCTAATCTAAGTAGAATAAACGCCACCTCAAGAGGAAGATAATGAGTTCACAAAAAACCGATCTCATAGAGCAATTAGTTGATCAACGCATGAGCGCTTTAGTTGAAAGCTATATGGGCAATCCAGACGGTATACCAAAAGAAAAAATTCAGGAGCAACTCAAAAAAGCTTATAAAGATGCGTCTGATCTGGATTTTATTACTAAAGAAGAATTCCAGGACTTAACCCATAAAGAAGAAATAATGGAGTCCATACCTCAAGAACCAAAGATGGAACTTGAAAATACAGGAAAAAGTTATGTACCAATAGTGCCTTCTGAAATAATAGAAACATACGAACTGCTTATAAAATCACATGAAAAAAGAGGTTCGTATCAAGATGCTAAAGATACGCGTGAAGAAATGATGAAAAGTTGTTATAACGAAGTTGAAAATGGAAAAATAAACACTATGCCTCAACCAGATAAAATAGTTGGGACAGGAGAATTTAAACCCTCAAAACTTGAAAACGCTGTGGATAAAGTAATGGAGGGAAAAGAGACTATTTCGGTTCCTAAATTTAAGGAAACTGTATGGCAGAAAATTAAGAACGTTTTGCATATTGGTAAGGGGCATGAGGTAAGGAAGCAAGAGCATGCTCAAAAGTTTGCTAAGGATAATATCAAGTCTGCCATACCTAAGGATCTAATAGATAAAGCGAAATCTATTGGGGCAAAAGCAAAAACTGATACCCCTTCTCGCTCTTCTACCCCTCCTTCAAATCCAGTTTCGCAGAAACGAGATAGTGGTGGACCTAGGTTATAATTTAGCTTAATTTTGCAGTAAAAACTGCTATTCTTCTATTGACTTAGGGTAAATAAAGTATATACTATCTATCGATTATTTAAATTATTATATGAGATTTTCCTAATATGTTCGCAGTTGTAAAAACAGGTGGGAAGCAATATAAAGTTGCAAGAAACAGCGTAATTAAAGTTGAAAAAATTGAAGGTACTTTGGGTAGCAAAATCGAGCTAGATCAGGTTTTAATGCTAGGCGAATCTTCAAAAGCTTCTTTTATTGGTACTCCGATCGTAAAAGGTGCAAAAGTTACTGCTGAAATTACTAACCAATTTAGAGATGATAAAATTATTATCTTTAAAAAGAAAAGACGTCAAAATTATCGTCGTAAAAATGGTCACAGGCAATCCCTGACTGAACTTAAGATTTTAGATATTATAAAGAAATAAGGTAGGCAAATATGGCAACCAAAAAAGCTGGTGGTAGTTCCAAAAATGGCCGTGATTCGGCCGGACGTAGATTAGGTACAAAAAAAGGTGATGGTCAGGGAGTAATTCCAGGCAATATTATAGTTCGTCAACGTGGAACAAAAATCCGCCCTGGTAAGAATGTAGGAATGGGTAAAGACCATACTCTATTTGCTTTAATAGAAGGCAAAGTAGAGTTTCTATCAAAAAGAACTCATAAATTAGTGAACGTTATTTAAAAAGTAACATGTTTATTTAACAGCTAAAGAGGCGTCACAAGCGCCTCTTTTTTTATTGTATGATTTATTTATGAATAACAGAATTTTTACATCAGCCTCATTAGCATGTATATTTATATAAAATATTTTTAAATTTAGTTTCTTCATTTTGAAGAGAAAAATGTGATAAATAAACCTTAAAAGCTAATCTAGGAACATATACTAATTGGTTGCTTTTGTTATATAGTTTGACTTAAGCGTAGCGGTTATTAATAATCATAAAAAACAACTTCTGGAATTTATGAAACTCGCTAGAAAATCGTGGCAAAACACTACGTATTTTGTATTGAGCGCTATTGGTGCGGCGGTAGGGCTTGGAAATATTTGGAAATTTCCATACGCTATTGGCACAAATGGGGGTGGATATTTTCTACTTGCATATGTTATTAGTATCTTTTTCTGTGTTTTGCCAATATTAGTAGCGGAGCTTGCAATTGGAAAATATTGCAAAAAAAATACAATTGATGCTTTTAAAGATTTATCCAAGAAATTCAACCTTTCAAAATTTTGGAATTGTATACCTATATTAGGGCTAGTAACAGCATTATTAGTACTTTCATTTTATTCTGTAGTTTCTGGATGGTCATTATATTATCTAATAATTTCATTAACAGGTGAGCTTTCAAATGTTACTACTGAAGAAAGTGTCGCTATATGGACGAATTTTTCCAGTTCAGCTGAATTAGTGATACTATGCCATACGCTGTTTATATTTTTGACGGCTTGGTTTGTTTCAAGGGGAATAAATAATGGTTTAGAAAAGCTAAATATAATAACAATGCCAATATTGTTTATAATATTGTTTATATTGATTTTTTATGTAGCATTCGAAAATAACGATAGTTTTATAAAAGCTATAAAGTTTATTTTCTCATTTGATTCTAGCGGCGTAGCAATAAGTGATGTTTTGCTTAGCGCTTTAGGGCAAGCATTTTTTTCGCTTGCGGTTGGGGTTGGGGCGATGATTATGTATGGTTCCTATTTGAAAGAGGAAACAAGGCTGCTCAATTCATCATATGTTATTGTTTTTGCCCAGCTAATTGTAGGCCTATTATCAAGCATTGCAATATTCTCTGTGGTATTTACTACTAGTTCATCGAAAATAGCGGCTGGTCCAGAGCTGATGTTTATAGTTATTCCTTCGATAGTATCGAATATGGCTTACTCGCAACTAATGAGCTTGAGTTTTTTTATAGTGCTATTTATCGCGGCTCTTACATCATCTGTAAATATCGCTGAGCTTTTAATCGCAACATTGCACGAAAAAACGAATTTATCTCGCAAGAAATCTTCTGTAATAATTGCGGTAATAGTATGGTTTATAGGTTCTGTTTTATCTTTATCGTTTAATATTTTTAGTGACTTCTTGATTTTTGATAAATTCAATATATTTGAATTTACTATTCATGTGTCAACAGACTATATGCTAACTATAGGCGGGGCGCTTATAGCGATATATGCGGGATGGGTTCTGCCAAAGCACCTTAAAATGGAAGCTTTTACTGGTGAGAATATATTTATTGCAAAAACATGGGTGTTTTTGCTTAAATTTGTTTCGTCAATAATTCCAGTAATAATCCTTATTTTTCCGAGTGGCTAAAACATAAAACAATCAACGCTTAAGGAGTAATTAAATGACAAATATTTTACCGCCTTTTAAAATTAAAACAGTTGAGCCGATATTTTTTTCGTCAAAAGAAGAAAGAATAGAGTGGATAAAGCAAGCAAATTATAATCTATTTAACTTAAAATCTGATCAAGTTATAGTAGATTTTCTTACTGACTCAGGGACAGCTGCAATGAGCGCCGAACAAACTGCCCAGCTAATTACAGGGGATGAGTCGTATGCAGGTGCGAGTTCTTATAGATATTTTTCAAATACTATAGGCGCTATCACTGGTTTCAAACATATTTATCCTGTACACCAAGGCAGAGCCGCTGAAAGAATTTTGTTCACTTTACTTACCGATAAAACAAAAATTGTACCTAATAATAATCATTACGACACTACTCGTGCGAATATTGAATTCACTGGAGCTGAGGCTTTAGACTTAGTTGATGAATCGAATGAAGACTTTAAAGGTAATATGGATATAGCGAAGCTAAAAAGCTTGCTTGAAGGAAATGCTGATGTAATTCCAATTATCATGATTACTATAACAAATAATACCGGTGGTGGCCAGCCGGTTTCTATGCAGAACATCAAAGATGTAAGTAATATTGCAAAACAATTTAATAAACCATTTATTATTGATAGTTGCAGATTTGCAGAAAATGCATATTTCATCAAGACTCGTGAAAAGGGTTATGCTGATGTTTCCATTGAAGATATTGTGCACGAGATTTTTTTATATGCAGATGGTATGACTATGAGTGCAAAAAAAGATGCGATTGCCCATATTGGTGGTTGGCTAGCTGTAAATGATGATGAACTTGCTGAAAAAATAGAAAATTTAGTCATTTTAACAGAAGGATTTAAGACGTATGGCGGCCTTGCTGGTCGTGATTTAGAAGCGATTGCAACTGGCATGATTTCTGGCATTGAATTTGATTATTTGGATCATAGAATTGGCCAGGTGAAAAAACTTGGTAAGTTATTGCAAGAAGCTGGAGTTCCTATTGTCAATCCAACTGGAGGGCATGCTGTTTATGTTAATGCTAAGGAGTTCTTGTCACATATTCCTAGTGATCAGTTCCCAGCTGCTGCCTTAGCTGTTGCGGCTTATATAGAAGGTGGAATAAGAGGATCTGAGGTTGGGTCTTTAATGTTTGGCAAAAATGCTACAAAAGAATTGTTACGTCTGGCTATTCCAAGAAGGGTATACGGCAGTGAGCATATAGAGTATGTTGCATCAATTTTTGCAAAAATTGTAAAACGCAAAGAGAATATTAAAGGAATGAAAATCATCAAAGAGCCACAACGCCTAAGGCACTTTAGCGCGCTGCTTGAGTATGCTTGATAATTACTCTGTGAATCATTATACAAGTTTATATAGTAAATTATCTGTTATTAAAAAAATAACTTTTTCCAGTGGCGCTTAATATTCCAAGTATCATAAGTATATTTGCCAAGTCTGGACCACCCATAGAATTGAAGAATATTCCCTTGCGAAGAATATGAATATAAATTGAAATAAAGCATAAAATCCGCTTGCATACATAGTTAGCCGGATGCAAGTTTTCATAGAGAGATTTAGCCCAGAAAACTTAGTTACAAAAAATATCATGATAATAAAAAAAGCTTTATCTAAAAAAGTGTTTAGGGCGATTAAAAACCCAGTTAAAGGAAAGATCATATAAATCAAAACTCGCGGAGCTTGATCAAACAGTTTAGCAAAACTTGATTTTATTTCTTCATTAGTGAGGGTTTTTGATTCCTTATCGAAGATTTGATCTAAATCTATAGGAAATGTATTTTTTACTTCACCATCTGAATCAATGAGTTTTGCAATAATCTTTTTTTGCGACAGAATTATAGGGAATTTATTGGTGTCATTTGGATTCATCTTGTTGTTTGGGTCTATTGCTAAAATATTAGTTCCATTTTTGTTTTTAATTAGAATAGGCTCATCAGAATCGATTAAAATCTTTTGACCATCATATTCAATTGGAGGTATTTGTTTTAGAACAAAATCTATATTTTCAACTTTTTCTGACATAACATTATTTTTCAGATAATTTTGGATTGTATCCAGTTTGTACAGGAATATAGCTGTACAAATTACCGATGAAATAAGCGATAAATTTAGTATGTATGACATACCATAACCATTATATTTTTTGAACACTTTTTCATAAAATTTTATTGAGCTAAGGGATAGCCACAAATGTGTGAACAAGTTTTTTAGAAAAGGTAATGGGCTTGAAAGTAGAGTTGTCATAATGCATAAATTAGTTTAAGATCCTGTAAAAACTTCAGGTAATAGATATTATAATGGACTCTAGAAAAAAACAAAACTATTCCTTTGAAAAACTTAGTGATTGTATAAAGATTTTATCAGCAGATGCTGTGGAAGCTGCGAAATCAGGCCATCCTGGTATGCCGCTAGGCTTTTCCCAAGTGATGACAGTTCTAGCCTTTAAATTTTTAAAGTTTAATCCACATGACCCAAAATGGTTTAATCGAGATAGGCTAGTCCTTTCAGCAGGACATGGATCAATGTTGTTATACTCTTTTTATTATCTAGCAGGCTATAAGGGGTTTAATATGGATGATATAAAGAACTTCAGGCAGCTTGGCGCAAAAACAGCTGGCCATCCAGAGAGAGAGCTTTTTGAAGCTATTGAAACTTCAACTGGTCCATTAGGACAAGGGTTGGCTAATGCAGTTGGGATGGCAATTGCGCAAAAAAAGTACGAAGCTAAACTTGGACCTAAAATTTGTAATTATAATGTGTATGCGATTGTAGGGGATGGCTGCCTAATGGAAGGGATTGCTTATGAAGCGGCATCAATAGCAGGGCACTTGCAACTAGACAATCTTATAATTTTATTTGATGATAATGGTATTTCGATTGATGGGAAAACTGACTTGACCGTCTCTGAAGACCATATTAGG